>NZ_AQPL01000078.1:0-26878 GCF_000395345.1 Cupriavidus sp. WS
GCGCGCCTCGGTGCGGCCCGCCGAGCTGGCCGGGGAGCCGCTGATCGGCTACGGCGCCGACGTGCCGTTCGGGCTGCTGGTGCGCGAGATGTTCGGCGGCGAGGACGACCAGCCCGACATGCGCGTGCAGGTGGAACAGGCCCACGTGGCGCGCGCGCTGGCGCAGGCGGGCGCCGGCATCGCGCTGGTGGACGCCATGACCGTGTTCGGCCAGGACTGGCCGGGCATCGTGGCGGTGCCGGTCCGGACCAAGGTCAGCGGCTCGGTGCAGATCTTCCACGTGCAGACCGAGCCGCTGTCGCGGCTGGCGCAGGATTTCGTGGAGACGCTCAGGCGGCTGATGAAGAAGTGAGTGAAGACAAATGAGTGAGGACGCGAGGCCGGCCGCGCGCCGGCTGCATCCACCTGATATTCATAGTTGAAAGCCTTCGTTGGTGGCGCGCCCGCGCTGGCCGATACTCCGGGCTGATCCCCGTCCGCCATCGACGCGCAGGATGCATGCGCTCCCGCGCCGGCAGGACATTCCGACAGGACAACTTCGAATGCCAGCGCCCTCCTCCGCCCCCGGCTCCCGCCGCCTCGTTCTCAAGCAACTGGCCTCGCTGGCCGCCGCCGGCGGCTTCGGCTCCCTGCTGGCGGCCTGCTCGCGCGAAGGCGCGCCGCAGGCGGCCGGCGGCGCGGCAAATGGCGCGGCCGGCGGCGCGCCGGCGGTGGTGGCCAAGGTGGGCGACAAGGTGCGCTTCCGCTACCCGGACAACCCGACCTTCGACCTGGTCTACCCGGCCGAGCAGCTCGGTTATTTCGAGGGCACCAACACGCGCCCGCAGTACATCGGCAAGGTCGCCGCGCCGCAGATCATCCCGCTGACCGGCACCGGCGAGATCGACTTCGGCTCGCGCATGGTGCCGCTGGTGATTTCCGCGGTGGCCAGCGGCGCCGACATCAAGGTGGTGGCGGCCGGCAACAAGACGCTGCAGGACGCGCCGCACATGAAGTACTTCGTGCGCAAGGCCTCCGGCATCCGCCAGCCCAAGGACCTCGAAGGCAAGACCATCGGCATCAACAGCTTCGGCGCGTGCGCGGAGTTCGTCACCAAGACCTACCTGCGCCAGAAGGGCGTGGACGTCACCAAGATCAACTTCGTGGTGATCCCCGACGACCAGGCCGAGCAGACGCTGGCCACCGGCAATACCGACCTGGCCATCATCCACGCGCCGTTCTCGGGCCGCGCCGACCACGCCGACAAGCTGGTGCGCCTGTGGAGCGACTTCGACCTCGACGGCGGCCTGGGCGGCATGCAGCCGTACAGCGCGCACGGCAAGTTCATCCGCGAGCATCCCGAGTCGGTGCGCGACGTGGTGACGGCGCTGGCCAAGGCCGCCAACTGGGTCAACGCCAACCCGGAGGACGCGCGCAAGCTGGTGTCCGAGCGCATCAAGCTGCAACTCGACTACGTGGACCGCTATGCCTACGTGGACAACCTGGTGGTGACCGAGCCGCCGATCCAGTACTACATCGACGTGCTGGAAGCCGAGGGCAAGCTGGCCAAGGGCAAGGTGACGGCCGCCAGCATCTACACCAACGAGTTCAACCCGTTCGCGGCCAAGGCCCAGGCGAAAGCCTGAGAGGCAGCGCATCATGACCGACAAGATCCTCGCGCGCGGCGTGCAGATGGACTACGCCGTGCGCGGCGAGAACGGACGGCCCGAGAACGTGGCCGTGCTGCAGGACTTCAACCTCGCCATCCGCAACGGCGAGTTCCTTTCCGTGCTGGGCCCGTCCGGCTGCGGCAAGTCCACCTTCCTGAGCATCCTGGCCGGGCTGACCGAGCGCACCGGCGGCCACATCGCCATCGACGGCAAGCCGCTGGCCGGCATCAGCCGCGACCAGGGCGTGGTGTTCCAGGGCTATGCGCTGTTCCCGTGGCGCACGGTGCTGCAGAACATCGAGGTCGGGCTGGAGATCCGCGGCGTCAAGCGCGCCGAGCGGCGCCGCATCGCGCAGGAGCATCTGGAGCTGGTCGGGCTGGAAGGCTTCGGCGAGCGCTACCCGCACGAGATCTCGGGCGGCATGAAGCAGCGCGTGGCGATCGCGCGCTCGCTGGCCTACAAGCCCGAGGTGCTGCTGATGGACGAGCCGTTCGCCGCGCTCGACGCGCAGACGCGCGAGATCCTGCAGGGCGAGCTGCTGCGGATCTGGGAGCAGTACCGCAAGACCATCGTCTTCATCACGCACAGCCTGGACGAGGCCATCTTCCTGTCCGACCGCATCGCCGTGATGACGCGCCGGCCCGGCGCGGTCAAGGCCATCATCGACGTGCCGCTGCCGCGCCCGCGCCAGCCCGAGCTGCGCAACTCCGAGGCATTCGTGCGGCTGCGCCAGCAGGCCTGGGACATCCTCAAGGACGAAGTCCATTTCAGCGCCGCGGTGCCGCGCCCGCTCGGCGCCACCGCGAACCCGGGCGAGCGCGTGGCGGGCGAGCCTGCCGCGTCCCTTGCGTCCGCTACGTCCGCCGCGTCCACCACATCCGCCGCGCGCGCCGCCACCCCGGCGCCGCTGCCGGCCACCACCGAAGCCAAGGCCGTCCTGTGAGCGATCCCGCCGTCAGCACTTCCGCGGTGCGCCATCCGGCCGCCGCCATCCGCCGGCTTGCCGGCCCTTCGCTGGCCGCCCGCCTGGGCGACCGCGCGCTGGGCCTGGTCGGCATCGTCGGCTTCCTGCTGCTGTGGGAGCTGGTGCCGCGCGCCGGCATCGTCAGCGAGGCCTACCTGAGCCCGCCGTCGCAGATCCTGCCGGCCATCTGGCAGATGGCGCAGAGCGGCGAGCTGCTCAAGCACGTGGGCGCGAGCCTGCAGCGCTCGCTGTGGGGGCTGCTGCTGGCGATCGGCCTGGGCGTGGCGCTGGGCCTGCTGATGGGCTGGTTCAGCCGGCTCGAAGCCATCGTCGACCCCATCCTGCAGCTGTTCCGGCAGACCTCGGCGTTCGCGCTGTTCCCGGTCTTCATCCTGTTCCTCGGCATCGGCGAGCTGTCCAAGGTGGCGATCATCTTCTGGGCCTCGTTCTGGCCGGTGCTGCTGAGCACCATCAGCGGCGTCAAGCAGGTGGACCAGCTGCTGATCAACTCGGCGCGCTCGATGGGCGCGTCGCGCCTGTTCGTGTTCGGCAAGGTGGTGCTGCCGGCGGCGTCGCCGTCCATCTTCACCGGCATCCGCCTGGCCGGCACCTACTGCATCACGGCGCTGGTCGCCGCCGAGATGATCGGCGCGCATTCCGGGCTGGGCTTCCTGACGCTGAATTCGCAGGAGGTGTTCCAGATCCCGGCCATGTATGCCGGCATCCTGCTGCTGGCGCTGCTGGGGCTGGCGCTGAACTTCATCCTGGCCCGCATCGAGCGCCGCCTCACGCGCTGGCGCCGGGGGCTGACCCTCAATGCCTGACGTGTCTTCCACCATGCCGCCGCTCCCGCGCGCGGCGTCACGCGGCGGTCATCCGCGGCTGCCTATACTGGTTGCCGCGCTGGCCGCTGCCGTGACGGTACTGGCGCTGGCCTGGCTCGGCCTTCCCGCCGTGCTCGGCCGCCTGCCGCTGCGGCTGCCGGTGGAGAGCCTGCCCGCGCCGGCCCTCGACCTGCTGCAGCGGCTGCAGCCCGAGCCGCGCTGGGACGCGCTGCCGCAGGGCCCGGTGCTGGCCGGGGCGCGCCGCCGCGGCGTGCTGGTCGTCGGCGTGCGCGAGTACGCCCGGCCGGCGCCGCCCGGCGCGCCCAACCCGCCCGGGCCCGACGATTTCGACGCCGGCCTGGCCCGTTTCCTGGGCGAGCGCCTGCGGGTGCCGGTGAAGCTGGTCGGGCTGGACGCGGACGGCCGCGCGCACGGCGCCGGCGCGCCGGCGCCGGACCTGGTCATCGCCGGCGCCCGCCCCGGCGCCGCCGGCGAGCCGCGCGTGGCAAGCCCCTACGCGGGCGGCAGCGGCCGGCTGATCGCGCTGCGCGGCAGCCCCTACCGGCGCGCCGGGGACCTGGCGCGGCGGCCGGTGTGCGTGGCGCAGGGCAGCCCGTATGCGCGGGAACTGGCCAGCCGCTATCATGCGGCCCCGGTGGTCTATGCGTCGGCGATCCGCGCGGTCGCCGCCTTCATGGCCGGCGAATGCCAGGCGCTGGCCGAGGACAAGCTGGCGCTGGCGCGGCTGGCGGGCCTGCCGGAATGGCGCTTCTACCGGGTGCTGGACCAGGACCTGGACGGCGACGGCGGCGCGCAGATCGGCCTGCGCCAGCCCGACCCGGACTCCGCGACCTACCTGGACCGCGCGGTGCGCTACTGGGTCGGCGGCGGCGGCCTGGCGCGGGCGCGCGAGCAGCGCGCCGGCGACCTCGCCTACCAGGCCGGCGAGCTGCAAAGCGGCCTGGTCTGCCACGCCTGAGCGGCCGCGCTGCCGGCGGCGGCCGGCGCGCGCCCATGCCATTCGCGAAAGATACCCCCCTTAATCCCCTCTTTTCTTGAAACTGTCACATAGAAGACATACGCCACTTCTAAAATCAGCGACTTCGAAATAATCCGGATACCTTGGCGATGTCTGACGCTCCGGCCGATACCAGCAGGGTCGAATCCCGCGCGGCGCGTTCCCGCTTCCGCCAGCCTTGCGCGGAAGACTTGTGCGTTGCCACGCCGTCGGTGACAACGGAACAGACCAACCAGGACGTGCTGGACGTCTTCGGCAGGCACCGCGACCTCGACAGCCTGCCGGTGACCGAGGACGACCGGCCGATCGGGCTCATCAACCGCGCGATCTTCATGTCGCAGATGAGCAAGCCCTACCACCGCGAGCTGTACAACCGCAAGAGCTGCATCGCCTTCATGGACAAGGAGCCGCTGGTGGTGGACGCGGCCATGAGCATCGAGGCGCTGACCTTCAAGGCGGTGGAATACGGCGAGAAGGCGCTGGCGGACGGCTTCATCGTCGCGCGCGAGGGCCGTTTCCTCGGCCTGGGGCGCGGCCTGCAGCTGATGCGGGTGGTGGCCGACATGCAGGCCGAGAAGAACCGCCAGATCATGCACAGCATCGACTACGCCAGCATCATCCAGCGCTCGATGCTGCGGCCCTCGCGCGAGGCGATGGCCCGCACGCTCGGCGACGCCGGGCTGGTGTGGGAGCCGCGCGACGTGGTCGGCGGCGATTTCTATCACTTCGCGGCGTTCGAGGACGGCTGGTTCGCCGCGCTGGCCGACTGCACCGGGCACGGCGTGCCGGGCGCCTTCATGACGCTGATCGCCTCCTCCATCCTGACCCAGGCCATCGAGCAGCGCGGCCCGCGCGACCCCGGCGCGCTGCTCATGGCGCTCAACCGCGGCATCAAGCAGATGCTCGGCCAGGAAGAGCGCTACGGCGACACCGCGGAATCCAACGACGGCCTGGACGCGGCCTTCTTCTGGTTCGACAACGCCAGCCGGCACCTGTCCTTCGCCGGGGCAAAGAGCGCGCTGTTCGTGCTGCACCCCGGCGACGAGGACGGCGAGATGGTGGAAGGCGAGCGCATGGGCGCCGGCTACCTCGACACGGGCATGGATTTCGCTTGGCGGAACCGCGTGGTGCCGACCGTGCCCGGCAGCGTGGTGTTCGTCACCACCGACGGGCTGGTCGACCAGATCGGCGGCCCCAAGGAGATCGCCTTCGGCAAGCGGCGCATCCGCGAAGCGGTGCGCGCCAGCCGGCATGAGCCGGCCGCGCGCATCAATCAGGCCGTGCTGGAGCAATACAGCGCCTGGCAAGGGCAGCAGAACCGCCGGGACGACCTGACCTTCTTCTGCTTTCGCGTTCAGTAAGCGGGCAGCAAGTCCTGACAACAACGCCAACGACACCACGCCGATGAACGGTACTTCGATTGACAACGAATATGGGGCCTTCTTCAAAATGGCCCGGGAACGCAACGTGATCTTCTACTACGTCGGCTATTTTTCCCAGAACATCATCGCCGCCATGTCGGACGCGGTGCGGCTGCAGCTCGCCGTCAGCGGCGTGGACAACTCGACGCGGCGCAAGCTGTTTTCCTCGTTCGTGGAAATGGCGCAGAATATCGTCCATTACTCCTCGGACGCGCTGACGCCGCCCACCCAGGACACCGACCAGCTCCGCCACGGCTCCGTATGCATCAGCATGATCGACGACCGCTACCGCCTGATGTGCTCCAACCCCGTGGCGATCTCGCGCGTGGCGCAGCTGCGCGCCGCGCTCGAACCGCTGCGCACGATGACGCTGGACCAGATCAAGCAGGCCTACCGGGAGACCATGCGGTCGGAGTCGCCCGAGGGCAGCAAGGGTGCCGGCCTGGGCTTCCTGACCGTGGCGCGCGACGCCAGCGCTCCCCTGGAGTTCAACTTCCAGCCGATCGATGCGGACCCGGCGTCGACCATGTTCCACCTGGTCGCCACGATCTGAGCAGGACGAGAAAAACAACGTCATGGAAAACCTGTTCATCGCCGCAACCCCGTCCTCGCCCGAGGTGAATTTCGACTTCGCGCAGCATACGCTGTCGCTCAGGGGCGAGTCCTACCCCGAGAACGCCGCCGTGTTCTACGGCGACGTGATCGTGCGCATGCGCAAGTACCTGGCCGCGTGCGAAGACACCGAGGTCACCGTCCACGTGGCGCTGACCTACTTCAACAGCTCCAGCACCAAGGTGCTGTTCAGCATGTTCGATGCCATGAACGACGCCGCCGAGAAAGGCAACCGCGTGATCGTGAACTGGTACCACGACGTCGACGACGACACCATCCTGGAATTCGGGCAGGAGCTGCACGCCGACTTCCCGGCCATCGAGTTCATCGACCACGCCACCACCGCCACCTGAACCGCGCCGATCCGCCGAATGTCCGAGCCCGATCTTTTCGAGTTGGAGAACAGCGCCGTGGCCGGGGCCCGCGCGGTCTTCTGCAATCCGGATGCCGGCGCGCAGGCGTATCGCCGCACGCTCGGCGAGCTGATCGGCCACTACGAGCGGCTGATGCGCGAGACGCGGCGCCTGATCCGGCGCAGCGACCGCGAAGAGCTGGAAATGAACCGGCTCAACCAGCGCCTGCAGGAACTGGCGCGCGAGCTCGAGTTCCGCGCCACGCGCGACACTCTGACCGGCGCGCTCAACCGCGGCGCGGTGATCGAGCAGGCCGGCCTGATCCTGGCCGGCGGCAGCCTGGCGCTGATCGTGCTGGACATCGACCACTTCAAGCGCGTCAACGACACGCTGGGCCACCCGGTGGGCGACGCGGTGATCCGCGGCGTCACCGAATGCCTGACGCAGACCGTGCTGGACGCCGGCATGGTCGGCCGCGTGGGCGGCGAGGAATTCGCCGCGCTGCTGCCGGCGCGCCCGCTCGGCGCCGCGATGGAACTGGCCAACCGCATCCGCGTGCGCATCGCCGACCACACCTTCTCCGAGGCGCCCGACCTGCAGGTGACGGCGAGCTTCGGCGTGAGCTGGAACCCGCGCGGCACCAGCTTCGAATACGCCTACGGGCGCGCCGACGAGGCCCTCTACGAGGCCAAGCGCAGCGGCCGCAACCGGGTGGTCAGCGCCCAGGCGTCCGAGGCGGCGCTGCCTTAAGCGCTGCCGCGGGGGCTGCCGCAGGCACCACCTTCAAGCGCCACCCTCAAGCGCCACTCGGGCGCTGCCCGATGGCCGGGCGCGCGCCCCGCCGCGTCAGCCGAGCGCCGCCGTGACGATGAATTCCACCAGCACCCTGGGGTCCGCCATCTCCGCCTGGCAGGTGGCCCGCGCCGGCGCGTGGCCGGCCGGCACCCACGCTTCCCACACCGCGTTCATCGCGGCGAAATCGCGCGGCAGGTCCTTCAGCCAGATCTGCGCCGTCAGCAGGCTGGACTTGTCGCTGCCGGCCAGCGCCAGCACGCGCTCGATCTCCGCCAGCGCCTCGGCGGACTGGGCGGCGATGTCGCCGTCGAGGTCGGCGGCGATCGCGCCGGCCAGGTAGACGGTATCGCCGTGCACCACCGCGTGGGACATCCGGGCGCTGGTTTCGAACCGTTGAATGCGAGTCATGCGTTTTGCTCCGTGGTTGGTATCAGTGACATTATCCGCGCGGCGCCGCGCTCAGCTGCTGGTAGGCCAGCCGCGCGGCGGCCAGGTCCTCCAGCGCCGTCCCGACGGCCTTGAACACCGTGCGCTCGCGCGCCGCGCCGCGTCCGGCGGCGGTGCCGCGGGCCAGGCCCGCGAGGTCGCCGCGGATCGCTTCCGGCGCGAGGCAGCCCGCCGCGAAGGCGTTGATCAGGTCGCCGGACTTCGCCGTTGCCTCCGCCGTGTCGACCCATACGCCCGCGCCGGCGAAGCAGGCCGGCTCGGCCTCGGTCATGCGCGGCGTGAAGCTGCCGATCAGGTCCAGGTGGCTGCCCGGCGCCAGCCAGTCCGCGCGGATCAGCGGCGCGGTGGCCAGCGTGGCGCAGCTGACGATGTCCGCGGCGCGCGCGGCCGGCTCTAGGTCAGCGGCCGCCACGGCCGGATAGCCCTGTTCGCGCAGGCCGTGCGCGCAGCGCTGCGCGGCCTCGGCATCGACGTCCCACACCGCGATGCGCTCCAGCGGGCGCACGCAGGCCATCGCGGGCGCCACCAGGCTGCCCACGCGGCCGGCGCCGACCACCAGCAGCGCCTGCGCGTCGGGCCGCGCGAGGAAGTCGGCGCCGAGCGCCGCCGCCGCCGCGGTGCGCCGCGAGGTGATCTCGTTGCCGTCGAACATGGCCAGCGGCACGCCGGTGCGCGCGTCGTAGAGCATGTACGTCGAGTGCAGGCCCGGCAGGCCGCGCGCGGCGTTGCCCTCGTAGATGTTGACGATCTTGACGCCGTAGAAGCCTTCGGCGTCCCACGCCGGCATCAGCAGCGAGATGCCGGCATCGGGCGCGCCGGCCTCGCCGATGGCGTGCGTGTGCCGCAGCGGCACCGTGGCGCCGGCGACGAATGCCTCGCGCAGGGCCCGGATCAGCAGCGGAAACGGTAGCAGGGATTTGAGCAGGGCGGCATCGGGTTGCAGCAACGGGGACTCCTGGCGGCGAGGGGTGAAAGCAGGGGATGAAAGCCGGGGCGAGGCGCTGCGCGCGCCCCACGCCGGACCGGGACTCATCGTAATCACCGCCGCGCCGGCCTGCCATCGTCATTCGCGTTGGCAGCCTCGCGAATCGGCAATATACGAAGCCGGAGCCGCTATGCATGATGCTGGCCATACACATGTCCCACGAGCCCTCCGATTCGCCCCATGCCGCTCCCCTCCCCTGCCGCGCAGCCGCTGTCGCTGTTCGAGAAGATCTGGCAAGCCCATGTGGTCCTCGAGCAGGCGTCCGGCCAGACCCTGCTCTATGTCGACCGCCACTATCTCAGCGACGACCTGCCCGCCGAGTCGTACCACACGCTGAGCCGGCGCGGCATCCCGATCCGCCGGCCGGCGGCCACCGTCGCCATCCCGGACCACTACGCGCCGTCGCACAGCACCCGGCTCGCCGACGTCATCGATGACGACCGCCGCGACATGGTGGCGGGGCTGGCGGCGCAGGCCGCGCGCAACGGCATCGTCCACTTCGGCCTCGGCGACCGGCGCCAGGGCATCATCCACGTGGTGGGCCCCGAGCAGGGCATGACGCTGCCGGGCATGACCGTGGTCTGCGGCGACAGCCATACCTCCACCCACGGCGCGTTCGGCGCGTTCGGCTTCGGCATCGGCGCCAGCGAGGTCAGCCACGTGCTGGCCACGCAGACGCTGTGGCAGGCCAGGCCGAAGACGCTGCTGGCGCGCTTCACCGGCATGCCCGCGCCGGGCGTGACCGCCAAGGACCTGGCGCTCGCGTTCATCCGCCAGGTCGGCGTGGGCGGCGCGGCCGGGCACGTCGTCGAGTATGGCGGCGCGGCGGTCGAGGCGCTGTCGGTCGAGGGCCGCATGACGCTGTGCAACCTCTCGATCGAGGCCGGCGCGCGCGCCGGCATGGTCGCGCCCGACGCCACCACCCTCGCCTATCTGCGCGGCCGGCCCTTCGCCCCCGCGGGCGCCGAGTGGGCGGCCCGCAGCGCGGCCTGGCTGGCGCTGCGCGGCGACCCCGGCGCGGTCTTCGACCGCACCGTGACGATCGCCGCCGACGCCATCGTGCCCCTGGTGTCCTGGGGCACCGACCCGTCGCAGTGCTGCGGCATCGACGAGCGCATTCCCGAGCTCGCGCAGATCGCCGACGCGGACCGCCGCGCCGCGGTGGACCGCGCGCTGGCCTACATGGGGCTGGAAGCCGGCAGCGCCCTGCTCGGGCTGCCGGTCGACCGGGTCTTCATCGGCTCGTGCACCAACGGCCGCATCGAGGACATCCGGCTCGCGGCCAGCGTCGTCCGCGGGCGCCGCGCGAAGGTGCCGGCGCTGGTGGTGCCCGGCTCCGGCCTCGTCAAGGCGCAGGCGGAGGCCGAGGGCCTGGACCGCGTGTTCACCGCGGCCGGCATGCAGTGGGGCACGCCGGGCTGCTCGATGTGCCTCGGCGTGAACGGCGACATCGGCCGCCCGGGCGAGCGCTGCGTCTCCACCACCAACCGCAACTTCGTCGGCAGGCAGGGGCCGGGCGTGCGCACCCATCTGGTCAATCCCGGCATGGCCGCCGCCGCGGCCGTGCACGGCTGCCTGGCCGACTATCGCGAGGAGCTGATCCATGCAGCCGTTTGAGCACGTCCACGGCATCGCCGCGCCGATGCGCGAGGCCGACATCAACACCGACCAGATCGTGCCGGGCCGCTTCATGCACAAGGTGCGCGAAGACTACGGCCGCTACTGCTTCCACGACCTGCGCTTCGATCCGCAGGGCCGGCCGCGCGCCGGCTTCGTGCTCAACCAGCCCGCGTTCGCCGGCGCCTCGGTGCTGGTGGCCGGCGCCAACTTCGGCTGCGGCTCGTCGCGCGAGCATGCGGTGTTCACGCTGGCCGACTATGGCTTCCGCGCCATCCTGGCACCGGGCTTCGGCGACATCTTCTTCAACAACTGCTTCCAGAACGGCGTGCTGCCGGTGGTGTTGCCGGCGGACTTCGTCGAGCACCTGTTCGCGTGCATCGAGGCCATCCCGCGCGCGCGCATCGCCGTGGACCTGCCGCGCCAGCAGGTGACGGCGCCCGACGGCCGCGCGTGCGGCTTCGAGATCGACGCCTTCCGCAAGCACTGCCTGCTCGAAGGCCTCGACGACATCGACGTGACGCTGTCGATGGCCGGCGCGATCGACCGCTTCGAGCAGACCCGGCAGACCCGCTTTCCCTGACCTCCCAAATCCACAGCGAGCCTTTTGACATGAAAATTGCAGTACTTGGCGGCGACGGCATCGGACCCGAAGTGACCGCGCAGGCGGTGAAGGTCCTGCGCGCGCTGGCATCCCGCGGCCTTTCCTTCGAACTGACCGAATGCCTGGTCGGCGGCGCGGCGTACGACCAGACCGGGCATCCGCTGCCCGCGCAGACGCTGGCGGCGGTGCAGCGCGCCGACGCGGTGCTGTTCGGCGCCGAAGGCGGCTTCCAGTACGAGACGCTGCCGCGCGGCTTGCGCCCCGGCGACGCGCTGCTGACGCTGCGCAAGGCGCTGGACCTGTTCGCCAACTACCGGCCCGTGGTGGCCTTCCGCGAGCTGGCGGGCGCGTCGTCGTTCAAGCGCGAGGTCGTCGAGGGCCTCGACCTGCTGATCGTGCGCGAGCTGACCTCCGACCTGTATTTCGGCGAGCCGCGCGGCATCGTGACGGAAAACGGCCGCCGCGTGGGCATCAACACCATGCGCTACACCGAGGACGAGATCGCGCGCGTGGTGCGCGCGGGCTTCGAGGCGGCGCGCCGGCGGCAGCGCAAACTGTGCTCGGTGGACAAGGCCAACGTGCTGGAAAGCATGGAGCTGTGGCGCGCGGTGACGGAAGAGGTGGCGCGCGACTACCCGGACGTCGCGCTGACGCATCTCTACGTGGACGCGGCGGCGATGGCGCTGGCGCGCAACCCGGGCCAGTTCGACGTGATCGTCACCGGCAACCTGTTCGGCGACATCCTGTCCGACGAGGCCTCGATGCTGACGGGCTCGATCGGCATGCTGCCGTCGGCCTCGGTCAACGCGCAGGGCAAGGGCCTGTACGAGCCCGTGCACGGCTGCGCGCCCGACATCGCGGGCAAGGACATCGCCAACCCGCTCGGCTCGATCCTGTCGGCCGCCATGATGCTGCGCGACAGCGCCGGCCAGCCCGAAGCCGCCGCGCGCGTGGAAGACGCGGTGCGGCGGGTGCTGGCCGACGGCCTGCGCACCGCCGACATCCACGAGCCCGGCTGCACGCTGGCCGGCACCGCGGCGATGGGAGACGCCGTGGTGGCCGCGCTGCTCGACCACTGACACGGCCAACGACGCCGGCGGCCCGCCCGGCCGCGACCACGATCCCTTCCTGCCAACGCCGTACAAAACCAGAGGATCCACTGCCATGCACATGCTGACCCCGACCCCCGAACGGCGCCCCGCGCGCCCGGCCTTGCGCTTGACTGCGCGCTTGGCTTCGCACCTCACGCCGCGCTTCAAGTCGCGACTGGCCTCGCGCCTGCTGCTGGCCGCCTCGGTCCTCGCCGCCGCCGCGGGCGCCGCCCACGCGCCGGCCGCACTGGCCCAGGCCAGGACCACGCTGACCGTGTACACGACGCTGGAAAAAGAGCAGCTCGCGCCCTACAAGGCCGCCTTCGAGAAGGCGCACCCCGAGATCCAGATCGCGTGGCTGCGCGACAGCCCCGGCATCATCCTCGCGCGCCTGATCGCGGAGAAGGACGCGCCCAAGGCGGACCTGCTGTGGGGCGTGCCATCGATGCACATCCTGGCGCTGAACAAGCTCGGCCTGATCCAGCCCTACGAGCCCAAGGGCTACGCGCAGCTCAAGCCGCGCTTTCGCGACACCGCCAACAAGCCGCCCGTCTACACCGGCAACGAGGCGTGGATGACCATGATCTGCTTCAACACCGTGGAGGCCAAAAAGCGCAACCTGCCGGCCCCGGTCACGTGGTCGGACCTGGCCAAGCCGATCTACCGCGGCCAGATCACCATGCCGAACCCGGTCTCGAGCCAGACCGGCTATCTCGGCGTCAACCACTGGGTGCAGAGCATGGGCGAGGACGCGGCGTGGAAGTACATGGACGGCCTGCACGCCAACATCGCGCTCTACACGCACAGCGGCTCCAAGCCGTGCAAGCTGGCGGCCACGGGCGAATACGTGATCGGCATCTCGACCGACATCACCGCGCCGCAGCTCAAGAGCAAGGGCGCGCCGATCGACATCATCGTACCGGCGGACAAGCTCGGCTGGGACATCGAGTCGACCGCCATCATGAAGGGCACGCCCAGGCTGGCGGCGGCCAAGGTGGTGGCGGACTGGATGACCACCCGGGAGGCCAACGAGCAGTTCAACAAGTTCATGGCCGTGGTCTCGCACCCGGACGTGCGCCAGGTGCCGCCCAACTATCCGCCGAACGCCGAGGCGATGATGGCCGACGACAACGTCGCCAGGGCCGTGGAGAACCAGACCCGGCTGACCAACGAATGGACCCGGCGCTACGACGGCAAGTCCGAGCCGAAGCCCAACTGAAGCGGAGCGCATCATGAACCCAGCCTCCGCCGGACCGATGCTCTCGCTGGAGCGCATCGCCAAGCGCTTCGGCAGGACCGACGTCCTGCACGACATCAACCTGGCCGTCGCCGAAGGCGAGTTTCTCTGCTTCCTCGGGCCGTCCGGCTGCGGCAAGTCCACCCTGCTGCGCATCATCGCCGGGCTGGAGGCGCACAGCGGCGGGCGGCTGTTCAAGCGCGGCGTGGACATCTCGCGCCTGCCGGCCGCCGCGCGCGACGTCGGCATCCTGTTCCAGTCCTACGCGCTGTTCCCGAACCTGACGGTGGCCGAGAACGTCGCCTACGGCCTGGTCAACCGGCGCATGGCGCGCGCCGACATCGCGCGGCGCGTGGAGGAGCTGCTGGCGCTGGTCGGCCTGCCCGGCATCGGCGGCAAGCATCCGGGCCAGCTGTCGGGCGGTCAGCAGCAGCGCATCGCGCTGGCGCGGGCGCTGGCGCCTTCGCCGGGCATCCTGCTGCTCGACGAGCTGCTGTCCGCGCTCGACGCCAAGGTGCGGGTGCACCTGCGCCAGCAGATCAAGCAGCTGCAGGCCGCGCTGCGCCTGACCACCATCATGGTCACGCACGACCAGGAAGAGGCGCTGACGATGGCCGACCGCATCGTGGTCATGAACCACGGCGCGATCGAGCAGATCGGCACCCCGGCGGAAATCTACCGCCACCCGGCCTCGCGCTTCGTCGCGGATTTCGTCGGCAAGATGAACTTCCTGCCGGCGCGGCGTACCGGCGACGCGCAGGCGCTGGCCGGGCAGACCGTACTGCGCCTGCCGCCGCGGCCGGGCGCGCGCGAGGGCGAGCCGGTCACGCTCGGCTTCCGCCCCGAGGAGGTGTGTTTCCGCGGCCTCGGCGAGGACGCGCCCAACAGTTGCGGCGCGCGCGTCGCGCAGGTCGAGTTCCTCGGCGCGACGTGGCGCGCCACGCTGGCGTGCCCGCAGCTCGGCGACGTGCCGGTGATGGCCGATTTCTCCAGCGACGACGCCCGCACGCTGGGCCTGCACGCCGGCCAGCACCTGCGCGTGGCGATCCGGCCCGAGCACCTGCACCTGTTTCCCGCGGGAGAGCCGGCATGACGTTCGCCTCACGACTCGACGGCGCGGCCCCGGCCGCGCGCGCCCGGCCGCGCCCGCGCGGCCTCCCGGAGCGGGCCGTCGCCGGGCTGCTGCTGGCGCTGCTGTGCGCGGTCGCGCTGGTGCTGATCGGCATGCCGCTCTACGCGGTGTTGTCGAAAAGCCTGCAGGATGCCGCCGGCCGCTTCGCCGGGCTGGCGAACTTTGCCGCCTACGTCTCCAACCCGGGGCTGGTGGCCTCGCTCGGCAACACGCTGATCGTGTGCGCGCTGACCACCGCCATCACGCTGCCGCTCGCGTTCCTGTACGCGCTGGCGCTGGTGCGCAGCCGGCTGCCGTGCAAGGCGCTGTTCAAGGGCATCTCGCTGCTGCCGCTGCTGGCGCCGTCGCTGCTGCCGGCGATCGCGCTGACCTACATGTTCGGCAACCAGGGCTATCTCAAGTCCTGGCTGGGCGGCCATCCGGTGTACGGGCTCATCGGCATCGTCGCCGCGCAGGTGTTCTACTGCTTCCCGCACGCGGTGCTGATCCTCGCCACCGCGCTGGGCCTGTCCGACGCGCGCATGTACGAGGTCGCGCGCTCGCTGAACACCCGGCCGCTGCGCGCGTTCCTCACCATCACGCTGCCGTCGGCGCGCTACGGCCTGATCAGCGCGGCGTTCGTCATCGTGACGCTCTCGGTCACGGACTTCGGCATCGCCAAGGTCATCGGCGGGCAGTTCAACGTGCTGGCGATCGACATCTACAAGCAGATCATCGGGCAGCAGAACTTCCAGATGGGCGCGGTGGTGGGCGTGGTGCTGCTGGTGCCGGCCGTGCTCTCGTTCGTGATCGACGCCGTCGTGCGCCGCCGCCAGCGCGCGCTGCTGAACGCGCGCTCGGTGCTGTACCGGCCCGAGGCGCGCCCGCTGTTCGACGGCGTCATGGGCGCGTTCGCGGTGGTGGTGGCGCTGGCGATCCTGTCCATCGTCGGCACCGCGGTGTTCGCCTCGCTGGTCAAGCTCTGGCCCTACGACCTGAGCCTGGCGCTGGGCAGCTACGATTTCGCCGCCTACGACAGCCTGGGCTGGGGCGCCTACTACAACAGCCTGGCGGTCGCGGCCTGGACCGCGGCGGCGGGCACGGTGCTGGCCTTCGGCGGCGCGTACCTGGTCGGCAAGATCAAGGCCTTCCGCGCGCTGCGCCAGCTGCTGCATTTCCTGGCGATGCTGCCGCTGGCGGTGCCCGGGCTGGTGCTGGGGCTGGGCTTCGTGTTCTTCTTCAACGACCCCGCCAATCCGCTGTCGGCCATCAAGAGCAGCCTGTGGCTCATGACGATGTGCTGCGTGGCCCATTACTACACGGTGCCGCATCTCACCGCGCTGACCGCGCTGCAGCAGATCGACGGCGAGTTCGAGGCGGCCTCGGCCTCGCTCGGCGTGCCGTTCTGGACCACCTTCCGCCGCGTCACGGTGCCGATCTGCCTGCCCGCCATCCTCGACATCGCCACCTATTTCTTCGTCAATGCCATGACGACGGTGGCGGCGGTGATCTTCCTCTACGAGCCGCTCAGCATGGTCGCCTCGGTGGCGGCGGTGGCGATGGACGATACCGGCGACACCGCGGCGGCATGCGCGATGGCGGTGATGGTGCTGCTGACCTCGGCGCTGGTCAAGTTCGCGCAGTCGATGCTGGCGATGCTGCTGGGGCGCCGCGCCCAGGCCTGGCGCCACGCGGGCCGGGACTGACGCGCGGCGCGCCGGCCTTGCGGCGGATCAGGTGCCGCCGGTCAGGTGCTGGAACATCAGCCGCGTCGCCACCGGCTGCTGTTCCAGGTCGCGCACGCACACCTTGTAGTGCCGGTCCACCCAGTTCTCCAGCAGGCCGAGCGCGACCACGCCGGCCTGCGGCGACAGCCGCACCGCGTAGCTGTGCGGCACGATGCCGACGCCGAGCCCCGCCTGCACCATGCGGCACACCGCGTCGTAGCCCTCCACGCGCACGTGCGTGCGCGGGGTGATGCCGAGCTCGGCCGCCTGGCGCAGCAGCAGCGCCTGCAGCGCGCTGGTGGCCTCCTGCTCGACCATCTCGTGGTCGAGCACGTCGACGTAGCGCACCGCCTCGTGCGCGGCCAGCGGATGGCCGGCCGGGACCACGGCGACGAGCCGGTCCGAATAGCACGGCACCACCTTGAGATGCGGCGCCGGCACGTCGCCCCAGAAGATCCCGATGTCCGTCGCGCCGTCCGTGACGGCCTGCACCGACGCCGCGCTGGTGGCCGCGGCCAGGTCGATGCGGATCTCCGGATACAGCCCGGTGAAGGTCTTCAGCGCGTCGGGGAAATAACCGAACAGCGCCGACTCGCTCGCCAGCATGCGCACGTTGCCGCGCACGCCGTCGGCGTAGTCGAACATCTCGCTCTCGAGCTCGGCGAGATTGCGCAGCATGGTGCGCGCGTGGTTGAGCATGGCCAGCCCCGCCACGGTCGGCTCCACGCCCTTGCGATGGCGGATGAGCAGCTGCGTCTGCGTGGCATGCTCCAGGTCGGCGATGCGCTTGCTGACGGCCGAGGGCGCGATGAATTCCCGCTCGGCGGCGCGGTTGATGCTCTGCTCCTCGACGATCGCCACGAACAGCTTCAGCGTGACGAGGTCGAGGCGCGACACCAGACCGCCGTGATGCCGGCCGCGCGCGGCCGGCCGGCATTGGCCCGGCGGCCTGGCGGCATCGGTCTGGGTATGGGTGGGCTTGACTGGCAGGTTCATGTTGGGCGAACACGGAGCAAGGTCCGTGCCCGGGCTCCGTGGGAGGTGACGCCGTGCGAATGGCTGCACGATCCGACGATGTGCGGGCCGCCGTCAATCCGGGTTCCTACCAAGCGCCACAGGACACGCCAACAGGCACGTCATCGAGCGCGCCACCGCGCGCGTCACCATTGCGGTGCACTCGCGGTTGACGATGCCACGCTCGCGAAACACGTATTTGCGCCGGCCACCGATGCGACGATCATTGATCACCGACCGCGCGCCACGGAGCGCGCGGCGCGCATCGTCCCGTCATGTCCTCTGCCATAGGAGCCAAGCCAATGCACCACGCCGTGTCCGAATCCTGCCCCACCCGCCTCGCCCGCAGGCGGCGAGCGCTGCGCCGCATCGGCGCGGGCGCGCTGCTGGCCGCGGGGCTGGGCGCGGCGCCCGCCGGCACGGCATGGGCACAGAGCGACAACACCGGGCCGCTGCGCCTGATCGTGGCCTATCCGCCCGGCGGCTCGGCCGACATCCTCGCGCGCATGCTGGGGCAGAAGCTCGGCCAGATCCTGAACCGCACCATCGTCGTCGACAACCGCGCCGGCGCCGGCGGCATGATCGGCCTCAACGCGGCGGCGCAGGCCGCGCCCGACGGCAACACGATCTACCTGTGCGCGCTGACCACGCAGATCATCGGCACGCTGCTCAACAAGAACGCGCGCTACGACGTGGTGCGCGACCTCGAGCCGGTCGCGCTGATGGCGAGCGCCCCGCACGTGCTGGTGGTGCACCCGTCGGTGCCGGCCAGGGACTTCAAGGAATTCGCCGCGTGGCTGAACAGCCGCAGCGGCAAGGTGGACTATGCCTCGGGCTTCGGCACGCTGTCGCACCTCGAAGGCATCCTGCTCGGGCAGAAGCTCAACGTGAAGCTCAACAACATCCCCTACAAGGGTTCGTCGCAGGCGGTCACGGACCTGCTCTCGGGCACGGTGTCGTTCATGTTCGACAGCATTCCGTCGTCGCTGCCGCTCATCAACAGCGGCAAGGTGCGCGCGATGGCGGTGGCGTCGACGCAGCGCATGCCCGCGCTGGAACAGCTGCCGACGCTGGTCGAGGCCGGCATCCCGGGCTACGACGTCAACAACTGGTTCGGCCTGTTCGCGCCGAAGGGCACCGCGAAGCCGATGATCGACACGGTCGACCGCGCCGTCGCCGAGGTGCTGAAGGACAAGGACTTCACCGCGAAGATGGCGCAGAACGGCTACACGCCGAAGTACGGCTCGAGCGCGGAGCTGGCGCGCGTGGGCGCCAGCGACGTGAAGCGCTGGGGCGGCGTCATCCGCGCGGCCAACCTGTCCTTGTGACCAGGCCCCGCCCCGCGCCGCCTACGCCGCCTACGCCGCCAGCGGGAAGCCCGTGTCGAACGTGGTGCGCACGTCCAGCCGCTGCTTGAGCAGGCCGGCCTTGAGATAGAAGTCGGCGGTGCGCTGCTGCTCGGCGATCAGCGCGGCGTCGATGTTGCGCCACTGCGTGCGGCGCCGCTCGAACTGCAGCCGCGCGGCCTCGGGCGGGATGCCGATGATGCGCGCCAGCGCCGCGGAATAGCTGTCCACGTGCTGGTACGACCATACCTGCGCGCGCGCCGCGCGCTGCAGGAAGTCGCGCAGCACCTCGCGCTTGGTGGCCAGCGCGCTGTCGGTGGCGGCCAGGTAGCTCAGGCCCGACCACAGGCCGCGGCCGCTGACCAGCACGCGCGCGTGGCCGCTGGTCTCGGCCAGCGCCGTGTAGGGTTCCCAGGTCGCCCAGGCGTCGATCGAGCCGTTGACCAGCGCGAGCTTGGCGTCGGCCGGCGGCAGGAAGCGGATGTTGGCGTCCTCGGGCTTCAGCCCGGCCGACTCCAGCGCCTTGAGCGTGACGAAGTGGCCGATGGAGCCGCGGTTGGTGCCGATGTTCTTGCCGCGCAGGTCGGCCGCGCTTTTCCACGGCGAATCCGCGCGCACCAGCACCGCGGTGCCGAACGGGTCCGAGCGGTTGGCGCCGATGATCTTGATGGGCGTGCCGGCGGCCAGCGCGAAGATGGCCGGCGCGTCGCCGATCGGGCCGGAGTCCACCGCGCCCGCGTTGAGCGCCTCGGCCAGCGGCGCGGCGGCCGGGAACTCGGTCCACTGGATGTCGTAGGACAGGTTCTTGAGCTCGCCGGCGTTCTCCAGCAGGGCGCGCAGCCCGCCCTTCTGGTCGCCGGCCTTGAGCACCGGGCGCGCCTGCGCGCGCGCCGCGAACGGCAGCGCGCCGCTGGCCGCCGCCGCGCCCGCGGCCACGCCGTAGCGCAGGAATCGCCGCCTGGATGCCGTCATGTCCTGCTTCGCCGTCTCCGTCTGCCGTGCCATCTGCTGTGCCATCCTCCGCGTCATCGTGTTCATGCCGCCTTGCGGCCGGCTTCGCGCTGCGCCACCAGTGCGCGCACGCGCGGGATCAGTTCGCGGCCGTAGTCCACCGCGTCTTCCAGCGGATCGAAGCCGCGGATCAGGAAGGTGGTGACGCCGAGGTCGTAGTAGTCCAGCAGCGCGTCGGCCACCTGCTCCGGCGTGCCGACCAGCGCGGTGGAGTTGGAGCGCGCGCCGGTCAGCTTCGCGATCTCGGTCCACAGGCGCTTGTCCACGCGCGCGCCCTGGTCGGCCGCGGCCAGCAGACGGCGCGCGCCTTCGCTCTGCTGCGGGCCGCCCGGCGCCAGGCCGGCCACCTCGCGCAGGTGGCGCGTCCGCGCCAGGATGCGCTCGGCGCGCGCCCAGGCCTGCGCCTCGGTGGCCGCCAGGATCGGGCGGAACGACACCGAGAAGCGCACCTGCCGCCCGTTCTTCGCCGCCTCGGCGCGCACGCGCGCGGTGAGCTCGCGCACCTGGTCGAGCGATTCGCCCCACAGCGCGTACACGTCGGCATGGCGCCCGGCGACCTCGATGGCGACCTGCGACGCGCCGCCGAAGAAGACCGGCACGTGCGGGCGCTGGGCCGGCTTGACCTCGGAGAAGCCCTGCGTGAAGCGGTAGTACTTGCCCTCGTGGTCGAACGGCTTGTCCTCGGTCCAGATGCGCCGCAGGATGCCGAGGTACTCGTCGGTGCGCGCGTAGCGCTCGTCGTGGTTGAGGAAATCGCCGTCGCGCTGCTGCTCCGCATCCGAGCCGCCCGAGATGAAGTGCACGCCGAGCCGGCCGCCGCTGAACTGGTCGAGCGTGGCGATCTGCCGCGCGGCCAGCGTCGGCGCGGTGAAGCCGGGGCGGTGCGCCAGCATGAAATGCACGCGCTCGGTCACGGCCGCCGCGTAGGAGATGGCGAGCGTGGCCGAGGGGCCGGTGGAATGGTGCGGCACCAGCACGCGGTCGAAGCCGCCCTGCTCGTGCGCCTGCGCGAACGCGCGCACGTAATCGCGATCCACCGCCGGCCCGCTGGCCGGATGGATCTCCGACTGCTTCTGGGTCTGGATCATGCCAATGATTTCCACGCTCATCGAAGACTCCCCTGTTACTGGTTTGCGGATGCGGCGGCGGCGCGCAACGCGCCCGCGCCGCGCGGACAAGCCATGAACATACGCCGCGCGGGCGCGGTTCTTAACGAATAAGAACGACGGTGAATATGCGGTTCACGCCGTGGCGGCCGATGGCGCCGGCCGCCCGCCGGCCGCACCCCTGGCCGCATCCCTGGCCGCACCCCTGGCCGCATATCCACAAGCGGTTTTCTTCTTTGCGCGCCCGCGCGCCCGCGCGTTAGCCTGCGCGGGCGCGGGGCATGGCGGCCCCGCCGGCACGGCGGGAGTCACGATGGAACGAGTCAGGGAGCCGGCGCGCGCGCGGGCGGACCGGCAGGCCGGGACGCGGCGCGGCGAATGGCATGAAGGATGGCGCGGACGCGCGGGCGCCGCCGCCACGGTGGCGGGGCTGGGCCTGGCGCTGGGAACGGAGACGGGCTGGCTGCAACTGGCGGGTGTCTTCCTGACCACCCTGGGCGTGCATTTCTGGGTGATGTCCCGCCAGCAGGGCGGCTAGGGCCGCCGGCAGGAACGCGCCGCGAACGGGCGAGTCAGGCTGGCAAGCGGCGGCGGCACCGCGCCGCCGCCGGCGCGAGCCTCAGTCGACGAAGGCCTTTTCCAGCACAAAGTGGCCGGGATGGCTCATGTTGCCTTCGGTGAACTGGCGCTCGATCAGGATGTTGCGCACGTCCTTGAGCATGTCGGGGCTGCCGCACAGCATGATGCGGTCGTTCTCGAGCGAGAACGGGGGCACGTCCAGGCGCTCGAACAGCTCGCCGGAGGCGATCAGGTCGGTGATGCGGCCCTTGTTGTCGAACTCTTCGCGCGTCACGGTGGGGAAATACACCAGTTTCTCGCGCACCAGCTCGCCCAGGTACTCGTGCTGGGGCAGGTGTTCCTGGATCAGCTCGCGGTAGGCCAGTTCCTCGACGAAGCGGCAGGTATGGGTCAGCACGATCTTGTCGTAGCGGTCATACACTTCCGGGTCGCGGATGATCGACAGGAACGGCGCCAGGCCGGTGCCGGTGGCCAGCAGCCACAGGGTCTTGCCGGGCAGCAGGTTGTCGACCAGCAGCGTGCCGGTGGGCTTCTTGCCGACGAAGATCTGGTCGCCTTCGCGCAGGTGCTGCAGGCGGGAGGTCAGCGGGCCGTCGGGCACCTTGATGCTGAAGAACTCCAGCGTTTCCTCGTAGTTGGCGCTGGCGATGCTGTAGGCGCGCAGCAGCGGGCGGCCGTTGACTTCCAGGCCGACCATCGCGAACTGGCCGTTCTCGAAGCGGAAACCGGGGTCGCGGGTGCAGGTGAAACTAAAGAGCGTGTCGGTCCAGTGATGGACGGAAAGGATGCTTTGCTGGTTCAGATTGCTCATGAAAAAAGCGCTGGAAAGCGCTGTATTGCGCCGGCGTCGGGGGGCCTGGTGCCAGTGGCGGGCGGGAAGCGTGCCGGTTGCGTTCAACAAGGCGGCTCCGGTCCGAAGGCAGGAAGGCGCGCCGATTCAAGGTGAGAAGATAGCGGATTTTAGGAGAAAACGCAGGCCGCGTGCCAATTCATGCCCGATGTCATGGTTTTATGCGGGTTTCGCGGCCGTTGTGCCTGCGTTTTCAGCGGCTGGTCTCCACTTGCGCCGGCTTCAGCGCCGCCCGGACAGGCGCCTGACCACCGAAATCAGCCGGTCGACCTCCTCCGTGGTGTTGTAGAAGGCCAGCGAAGGCCGCACCGTGGCTTCCAGCCCGAAGCGCCGCAGGATCGGCTGCGCGCAGTGATGCCCGGAGCGCACCGCGATGCCTTCCTCGTTGAGTGCCTGCCCCACCTCTTCGGTCTCGTAGCCCTTGAGCACGAACGACAGCACGCTGGCCTTGTCGCGCGCCGTGCCCACCAGCCGCACGCCCGGAATGGGCTGCAGCAGATGGGTGGCGTACTCCAGCAGGTCGTGCTCGTAGCGGGCGATGTTCTCGATGCCGACCCGCTCCACGTAGTCCAGCGCGGCGCCCAGCCCCACCGCGTCGGCGATGTTGCCGGTGCCGGCCTCGAAGCGGTTGGGCGGCGGCTGGAACACCGTGCGCTCGAAGGTCACGTCGGCAATCATGTTGCCGCCGCCCTGCCAGGGCGGCATGTCCTCGAGCAGCGCGCGCTTGCCGTAGACCACGCCGATGCCGGTCGGGCCGAACACCTTGTGGCCCGAGAACACGAAGAAATCGGCGTCGATGGCCTGCACGTCCACGCGCATGTGCGAGACCGACTGCGCGCCGTCGACCAGCGCGCAGGCGCCGGCGCGGTGCGCCATCTCGACGATCTCCGCGACCGGCACCACGGTGCCGAGCGCGTTCGAGACCTGCGTCACCGAGACGATGCGGGTGCGGTCGTTGAGCAGCTTGCGGTATTCGTCCAGCAGCACCTGGCCCGAATCGTCCACCGGGATCACCCGCAGCCGCGCGCCGGTCTGCGCGGCAAGCTGCTGCCACGGCACGATGTTGGCGTGGTGCTCCAGGTGCGAGACGACGATCTCGTCGCCCTCGCCCACGTGCTTCGCGCCCCAGGTCTTGGCGATCAGGTTGATGGCCTCGGTGGTGCCGCGCACGAAGACGATCTCCTCCGGCGAGGCCGCGCCGATGAAGCGCTGCACCTTGCTGCGCGCGGCCTCGTAGGCGTCGGTGGCGCGCCCGGCCAGCGCATGCGCGGCGCGGTGGATGTTGGAGTTCTCGTGCGCGTAGAAGTACGCGAGGCGGTCGATCACCGACTGCGGCTTGTGGGTGGTGGCGGCGTTGTCGAACCACACCAGCTGGCGGCCGTTGACGCGCTCCTGCAGGATCGGGAAGTCGCGGCGGATGGCGTTGACGTCGAACGGCACGCGCGCCGAGGACGCGGCCCACGGCAGCGCTTCCTTGCCGGCGCGGTCCTGTCCGTAGCCCTGCGCGCCCGGCCCCTGCCGCGGCAGGTGCAGCGAGAGCGGATCGCCGAACGTGGCGATCTCGCGCAGCTCCGCCGCGCCGCCGTGCGGGGCGCGGCCCGCGCCTTCGAGGAAGTAGTAGGCGGGCGCGGCCGAAGCATGGGGCGACGGCGCGGCCGCGTGCGGCACGCCCAGCGCCTGGCCGCCGAAGCGGCTTTCCAGCGCGGGCGCCACCGTCACCACCGTGTCCGGCAGGCCGTTCTGCGCCGCCGCGGTGGGCGCCAGGGACGGCGCGCGGTTGGGCAGCGACAGCACGTGCGTGGGCGCGGCCGGCAGCAGGTTGGCGCCCGGCACGTGGCCTTGCGGGATGGCCGCGCCGGGCACGCCGGTGCCGGTGCCGCCGGGGCCGGCCACGGGCGAGCCCGGCGGCGCGGGGTTGTTCACCAGCGGCGGCGACTGCACGGCGGCCGGCGAGGTGCCCGGCAGCGCCGAGAAGAACGCGCCCGCCAGCCGCGCCAGCGCGGCGGGATCGGGCAGGCCCGGCGGCACCGACGGCGCGCCCGGCAGGCCCGCGGGAGAACCCGCCGCCGGATTACTTGTAGGTGTCAGGGTAGTCATGGTACTTGCCGATCTCCACGTCATCGAGAACCGCCAGCGCGTCCGGCGAATGCACCGCCAGCGAGCAGTACAGCGAGATCAGGTACGAGGCGATCGCCTGGTCATTGATGCCCATGAAGCGCACCGACAGGCCCGGCCCCTGCTCGCCGGCCACGCCGGGCTGGTACAGGCCGACCACGCCCTGGCGCTTGTCGCCCACGCGCAGCAGCAGGATCTTGCTCTTGCCGTCGGCCACCGGCACCTTGTCCGACGGGATCAGCGGGATGCCGCGCCAGGTGATGAACTGCGAGCCGAACAGGCTCACGGTCGGCGGCGGCACGCCGCGGCGCGTGCACTCGCGCCCGAACGCGGCGATCGCCAGCGGATGGGTGAGGAAGAAGGCCGGCTCCTTCCACACCTTGGCGAGCAGCTCGTCGAGGTCGTCCGGCGTGGGCGCGCCGGTCAGCGGGAACACGCGCTGCTCCTCGGCCACGTTGGCCAGCAGGCCATAGTCCGGGTTGTTGATCAGCTCGCCTTCCTGGTGCTCCTTGATGGTCTCGATGGTCAGGCGCAACTGTTCCTTGATCTGGTCGTGCGGGCTGCTGTAGAGATCCGACACCCGGGTATGCACGTCCAGCACGGTGCTCACCGCGTTGAGGAAATACTCGCGCGGATGCTCGTCGTAGTTGACGAAGGTGCGCGGCAGCTTGCCCTCGTCGTCGCGCTGGGTGCAGGCCACCTTGACCGACTCGGGGTCCAGCACCTGGTTCAGGCGGTAGATGCCGGCTTCCACCGGCACCCACTGCAGGAAGTGCGTCAGCCAGCGCGGCGTGATGGTCGCAAGCTGGGGGATGGTCTTGGTGGCATTGGCTAGTTGCCGTGCTGCGTTATCGCCGAGCGCCGTGTGGCTGCTCCCGTGTACCGACATGTGCTGCTCCGTGGCTGATGGACAAAAGTGGGTGGGGGCTTATGACAAAAACGAGAATGCTTATTACCGCAGCGATTATCTGGAGCCGGCACGGGCCGTTCAACATGCTATAGACGGCAATCCGCCAACGGCCATCGCGGGCCGCGCGGCGGCGGCTTTCGCGGCGGCGCGCGCTCAGCGCCCGGCCGCCGCCGTGCCGGACTGCGCGGCGGCGCCGGGCGGGCGCAGCAGCCAGGAGATCGGCACGCCCAGCGCCGCGGCCAGCTTCTCCACGGTGACGATGGAAGCGACGGCGCTGCCGCGCTCGATCTCGCCGATGTAGGAGCGGTTCAGGCCCGCATGCTCGGCCAGTTCCTCCTGCGACCACGCATGCGCCTCGCGCAACTGGCGCACCGCCGTGCCCAGGCTCCGCACCAGGTCCGTCATGGCAGGCTGCCCTCGGCGGCAAGCGGCGCGCCGCCGCGCGCGCTCTCGCCGTGCGCGCCGCCGCTGCGGGCCGTCTCGTTGCGGGACACGGCCTGCGTCACGTGCGCGCCCGCCGGCACGTCCTGCGTGACCCAGACGTTGCCGCCGATCACCGCGCCGCGCCCCAGCGTGACGCGCCCGAGGATGGTGGCGCCGGCATAGATGACCACGTCGTCCTCGACGATGGGATGGCGCAGCAGGCCCTTCTCGAGCTTGCCGGTGGCGTCGCGCGGAAAGCGCTTGGCGCCGAGCGTGACCGCCTGGTACAGGCGCACGCGCTCGCCGATGATGGTGGTCTCGCCCACCACCACGCCGGTGCCGTGGTCGATGAAGAAACCGCCGCCGATCCGCGCGCCGGGATGGATGTCGATGCCGGTCTCGGCATGCGCCAGCTCGGCCACGATGCGGGCCAGCAGCGGCAGCCCCAGCCCGTACAGCGCATGGGCGATGCGGTGGTGGATCATGGCGAGGATGCCGGGATAGCACAGCAGCACCTCGTCCACGCTGCCGGCGGCGGGGTCGCCGTGGAAGGCGGCCAGCACGTCGCTGTCGAGCAGCTCGCGGATGCGCGGCAGGCGGTCCGCGAACTCGCGCACCGCGGCCAGCGCCCGCGCCCGCTCGCCGGCCTCGTCGCGCTCGCCGTGGCGCGCGGCGTAGTGCAGCTCGAGCCGGGCCTGGGCCAGCAGGCCGTGCAGCGCGGCGTCGAGCGAGTGCGCCACGTACAGGTTCTCGCTTTCCTGGCGCAGATCCGGCGGCCCCAGCCGCATCGGGAACAGCACGCCCTTGAGCGCGGCCACCACCTGCGCCAGCGCATCGCGCGAAGGCAGGTCGCGCCCGCCCGGCTCCAGCAGCCGCTGCTGGCCCTCGCGCCAATGCTGGCGCACCTGCTGCAAGGCGAGCACGATCCCGCCGATCTCGAAGTCAGCCACTGTGATGCTCCCCGTTCTGCGTTGTGTTGTTGTGTCGCTCTGGCGCTCTAACGCTCCGGCGCTCTGTCGCTGCACCGCCGTCCCGCGCGGCGTGGCCGGGCATGCCCGGCCCCTGCCCG
>NZ_AQPL01000079.1:0-13945 GCF_000395345.1 Cupriavidus sp. WS
CGGGCATGCCCGGCCCCTGCCCGCCCCGGCTAGTCCTGCACCCAGGGCAGGTCGTGGAAGCGCCAGCCGCCGCTGCGGCCGCGCCGCTGCCGCTCGTCGAGGTCGCCCTCGAAGCCTTCCAGCACGTTGAACACATTGGCCAGCCCCGCCTTGGCGGCGGCCTCGGCGGCCAGCGCGGAGCGGTTGCCGCTGCGGCACAGCAGCAGCACCACGGCGTCCTTGCCGGTCTTGGCTTCCAGCTCGCGCACGAAGCGCGGATTGCGGGTCAGGCTGGTGCCGGTGGCCCAGGGCACGTGCACGCTGTCCGGCACGTAGCCGACGAACTTGCGCTCCTCCGCCGTGCGCACGTCCACCAGCACGGCGTCGCCCGCGCTGAACAGCGCCCAGGCCTGCTGCGGCGTCACGCGGCCCGCGTAGGGCAGGCCGGACGAACGTGCCACGCCGCGCGCGGCTTCCAGCACGGCATGGCTGGTCTGGTTTTCCAATGCAGTCGTCATGTGTCGTGTTCTCCTTGTGGCGCGCGGGCCGTGCGTTGCGCCGGCACGCTGCTCGCCTGTCATCCGCGCCCGTGGCACGGTTTCCGGTGGCCGGCAACCGCCTATAGCCATCACGTCTGCACTATGAAAGCGGGCGCGGAGATTGAAAACGAATAAAAACGCATTTCCAAAGACGGCGGCGGCACGCCGGCGCGCCGGCTTGACAGGCGGCGGCGCCGAGTCCAGATTCGAGTCCGGCCCGCGGCGGCGCGCGATGTGCCGCCACCGCCCCCTCACACCGGCAAAGGACGCCATGACCCCGAAGTCTTCACCGCACCGCCTCGCGCGGCGCGCCCTGCTGCTGGCCTGCGCCGGCACGCTCGCCCTGGCCGCCACCGCGGCGGGCGCCCAGGCCGGCAACGACGAGGCCGCGCTGGCCGCGGCCATCGCCGGCCCGCAGCGCAGCGCCGCCAACAAGGCGCGCGACGCCTACCGCCACCCGCTGCAGACGCTGCGCTTCTTCGGCCTCGCGCCGGGCCAGACCGTGGTGGAGATCGCGCCCGGCGGCGGCTGGTACACGGAGATCCTGGCGCCGCTGCTGCGCGAGCGCGGCAAGCTCTACGCCGCGCACTACGACGCGGGCGCGGCCGGCGAGGAAAGCGCGAAGGCGCGCGCCAACTACGCGCAGAAGCTGGCGCGCGACCCGGCCAGCTACGGCAAGGTGGTGGTCGGCACGCTGCCGCTGCGCCAGCCCGCCGATTTCGCCCCGCCCGGCAGCGCCGACCTCGTGCTGACCTTCCGCAACATCCACAACTGGATCCAGGACGGCCACCTGGACGACAGCCTGCGCGCCTTCTACGCGGTGCTCAAGCCGGGCGGCGTGCTCGGCGTGGAAGAACACCGCGCCACGCCGGGCACCTCGCTGGACCAGATGATCGCCACCGGCTACGTCACCGAGGACTACGTGATCGACCACGCGCGCGCGGCCGGCTTCGCGCTGGCCGGCCGCAGCGAGATCAACGCCAACCCGCGCGACGGCCACGACCACCCGGACGGCGTGTGGTCGCTGCCGCCCACGCTGCGCGGCGGCGAGCGCGACCGCGCCGCCTTCCTCGCCATCGGCGAATCCGACCGCATGACACTGAAGTTCGTCAAGCCGCCGGCGAGCCAGCCGTAGCCGCAGGCGCCGCGCGAGCATGCCGGGATGCGGGCATCTGGACCGCGCCACCGGCTGCCCGTATATTCGGCAGGTTCCGCGGCGCCACGCGGCGCCCGCGCACGACAGACCACAACGGCAAACCCGGAGACCCCCATGCCCGCAAACAATCCCTTCAAGGCCGCGCTGTCGGCCGGCAAGCCGCAGATCGGCCTCTGGGTCTCGATGGCCTCGCCCTACCTGGCGGAAGTCTCGGCCACCGCCGGCTTCGACTGGCTGCTGATCGACGGCGAGCACGCGCCCAACGAGCTCGGCGGCATCCTGCACGCGCTCCAGGCCGTCGCGCCCTACCCGTCGCAGCCGGTGGTGCGCGCGGTGGCCGGCGAAGTGCCGCTGATCAAGCAGTTGCTGGACATCGGCGCCAGGAGCCTGCTGGTGCCGATGGTGGACACCGCCGCACAGGCCGCCGCGCTGGTGGCCGCCACGCGCTATCCGCCGCACGGCATCCGCGGCGTGGGCAGCGCGATTGCGCGCGCCTCGCGCTGGAACGCGCGCGCCGACTACCTGGCGGTGGCCGACGACGAAATCTGCCTGCTGGTGCAGGCCGAGACGGTGACGGCGCTGCAGAACCTGGAAGCGATCTGCGCGGTGGACGGCGTGGACGGCGTGTTCATCGGCCCGGCGGACCTGGCCGCGTCGATGGGCCACCGCGGCAACCCCGGCCACCCCGAGGTGCAGGCCGCCATCGAGGGCGCCATGCGCACCATCGTCGCCAGCGGCAAGGCGGCCGGCACGCTGACCTCCGACAACGGCCTCGCGCGCCGCTACCTGGAACTGGGCTGCACCTTCGTCGCCACCGGGGTGGACGTGCTGGTCTATGCCAACGCCGCGCGCAGGCTGGCCGCGGAATTCACCGGCGCCGCCGCGCCGGCCGGCGGGCCCTCGGCGGCGTACTGAAGCACTGCCGCCGCCCTCGCGCCCGCGCCTAGGCCGGCTCGGGCAGCCGCAGCATGTTCCACGTCAGCCCGAGCTGCGCATCGGTCCTGAGCGACAGCAGCTGGCGCGACAGCCGCGCCAGATGCGCCTGCTCGGCCAGGTTCTTGCCGATCACGCCCTTCTCCCCGGCCGCGTTGGCGAGCACGCCTTCGAGGTCGCCGTACTGCCCCAGCAGCCGCGCGGCGGTCTTGGCGCCGATCTTCTCGACGCCGGGAATGTCGTCCGAGCTGTCCCCCAGCAGGGCCAGGTAGTCCGCCAGCTGGTGGCTGGCCACGCCGAACTTGTCCATCACGTAGGACTCGTCGAACCACGCGCGCTCGCCGTTCTTCGCGGTGGCGAAGTGGTTGCGCACCACGGCGCCGTCGGCGATCAGCTGGAGCACGTCCTTGTCGGTGCTCACCGGGATCGCCGCGCCGTCCTTGGCGGCGGTCCAGCGGTAATAGGCGGTGCCGATGATGTCGTCGGCCTCGAAGCCGTCGATGGCGACGGTCTGCAGGCCCAGCACCTCGGTCAGCGTCAGGCGGAAATCCGGGATCACCTCGGCCAGCTCCGGGTCCATCGGCTTGCGGTGCTGGCGGTACGGCGGATAAAGCTCGTGGCGCCAGGTCTTGCCGCCGGTGTCGAACGCCGCCAGCGCATGCGTGGTGCGGCACTCGGCGAGCGCGCGCCGGAACGAGGCCAGCGCCGAGATCACCGCGCCCTCGACCTTGGCCGGGATGTCTTGCGCCGGGTTGGCCTCGTAGACGCGGCGCAGGATGTTCAGGCCGTCGATCAGCAGGAGTGTTTGCGTCATGGTGCGTGCGGTGCGACTTCTCGTCAGACCCTCTATTCTGACGTGCCGGGCCGCCGGCGCAACCGTGGCGCAACCGCGGCGCGGCGCCGGCGGCCGGCCGCGCGCGGCAAAGTGGGCGAGACGGCGGGCGCGAAAGGCAACGGCGGCGATGGCCGCGGCGCTTCAAGCGGCGCGATTGGCGAGAACCCGGGGTTGCGCGCGCGCCCCACTCCGTCTAGTCTGACCACATCCAACCCGCGCCCGGAAATGAACAACAATCACGACACCCGCCAGGCAGTACTCGACGCCCTGCAGAAAGCGGGCACCCCGATGGATGCATACCAGGTCGCCAAGGCCGCGGGCGTCAGCCCGATCCAGGCCGCGCGCACCCTGACCAAGCTCAGCGCCAAGGGCATCGTGCAGCCCCAGGACCCGCTGAGCGACGAAGCCGACCTGTCCGCGCGCTTCACGCTGGCACCGGCGCAGAAGGCGGACGGCAGCACCGGCTGACGACTTCCCGGGCCGTTCCGCGCGCCCATGCCTCCCGGCACGCCGCCGGGCCGCCGGCATTATTGCGCCGGCAGGAACGATACGAAGCCCCGCCGGCGCCGCTCCGATCACGTCGGATGATGGCCGTGAATGCGGTTTTTCCCACTTCATAGCACGAAGATGCGCAAACTTGCGCGATCTTTCCACCACCCAGCCCCGTATCGAGCACCCGACTCCCACCGACAATGGAAAAAGAAAATCCAATCAGGACTTTCCATTACGCACCAATCCGGGTATATTTCGTTTCGCGGGGTGGAGCAGTTGGCAGCTCGTCGGGCTCATAACCCGAAGGTCGCAGGTTCAAGTCCTGCCCCCGCAACCAGGCTTCCAGCAAAGCCCGCACGGTTCACGCCGCGCGGGCTTTGTGCTTTCCGGCCGCCGCTGCGCGCCCGCGCATGCCTGGCCGGCGGGCCGGGCATGCGCGGGCGTGGCCGTTCAGACCGGCAGGCCCTTGGCCCGCAGCACGGCGTCGAAGCGCTCGCGGTCGGCGGTGCCGGTGCGGTTGGATTCGCGGATCTGCGCTTCCTTCTCCAGGTGGGCGCGGGTCTTGCGCAGTACGTCGGCCGCCTCGGCCGCCGGCACCGCGATCACGCCGTCGGCGTCGCCAATCACGAGGTCGCCCGGCATCACCACCAGCCCGGCGCACGACACCGGCACGTTGATCTCGCCCGGGCCGTCCTTGCTCGGGCCGCGGTGGGTGTGGCCCCTGGCGAAGATCGGCATGCCCTCCTCGGCCCACTCGCACAGGTCGCGCACGGCGCCGTCGATCACCAGGCCGCCGAGCTTGCGGGCCACGCAGGTGGTGCGCATCAGGCCGCCGACCAGCGCCTGCGTCACGTCGCCGCCGCCGTCGATGACCAGCACATCGCCGGCCTCCACCATCATCAGCGCCTTGTGGATCATCAGGTTGTCGCCGGGCCGCACGCGCACCGTGACGGCCGGGCCGCACAGCACGGTATCGAGCCGCGCGTGGTACTGGCGCAGGCCGATGGCGCCCACGTTGCGGCTCATGGCGTCGCCCACGGCGGCCACCGGCATGTCGCGGAAGGCCGCCACGAGGTCGGCCGCGGGGCCGGCCGCGCGCGGGTTGATGCGGTAGCCGGCTGGCCACTGGACGGGTTGGGATTCGGTGCTCATGGGCGTCTCCAGGTTCGGTTTTCGGTTGGGCCGGGGCGGATCAGCGCAGCGCCTCGCAGGCCGCGCGCAGGCGGCGCATGCCTTCGCGCAGCTGCGCCTCGGAGGTGGCGAACGAGATGCGGAAGAACGGCGACATGCCATACGCGGCGCCCTGCAGCACGGCCAGGTTCTGCGACTCCAGCAGGTAGAGCACGAAATCGTTGTCGGTCTCGATGACCTTGCCCTCCGGCGTGCGCTTGCCGATCACGCCCGCGCACGACGGATAGACGTAGAACGCGCCTTCGGGCGAGTGGCAGGTGATGCCCGGCATGCTGGACAGCTCGGCCACCACCATGTCGCGCCGCGACTGGAAGATGCGCGTGCGCTCGGCGATGAAGTCCTGCGGGCCGTTCAGCGCCTCGAGCGCGGCGGCCTGGCTGATCGACGACGGGTTCGACGTGCTCTGCGACTGCAGCTTGACCATCGCCTTGACCAGCTCGGCCGGCGCGCCGCCGTAGCCGATGCGCCAGCCGGTCATCGCATACGCCTTGGAGACGCCGTTGATGGTCAGCGTGCGCGCCTTCAGGGCCGGCTCGACCTCGGCGATGGTGCAGAACTTGCGGCCGTCGTAGAGGATGTGCTCGTAGATGTCGTCGGTCATCACCCACACGTGCGGATGGCGCATCAGCACCTCGGCCAGCGCCTTGAGCTCGGCATGGGTGTAGGCCGCGCCGCTGGGGTTGTTGGGCGCGTTGAGCACCAGCCAGCGCGTGCGCGGCGTGATGGCGCGCTCCAGGTCCTCCGGGCGCAGCTTGAAACCGTTCTCGGGCGGGCACGGCACGAACACCGGCGTGCCGTCGGCCAGCAGCACGATGTCCGGGTACGACACCCAGTACGGCGCCGGGACGATGACCTCCACGCCCGTGTCCACCGTGCACATCAGCGCGTTGAAGATGATCTGCTTGCCGCCGGTGCCGACGATGATCTCGCTGGCGGCGTAGTCGAGGTTGTTGTCGCGGCGGAACTTGGCGGCGATGGCCGCCTTCAGCTCGGGCGTGCCGCCCACGTCGGTGTACTTGGTGCGCGAGGCGGCCATCGCGCGCGTGGCGGCTTCGCAGACATGCTGGGGCGTGTCGAAGTCGGGCTCGCCGGAGGTCAGGCCGACGATGTCGCGGCCGGCGGCGCGCAGTTCGCGCGCGCGTTGTCCGGCCATCGAGCTCGGCGACGGTTTGATGCGGTTGAGGCGGGCGGCAATGAAAGTCATGATGCGGGCGGTTCCAGGTTGAGAGGGCGATCGAGGTTCGGGATTCGGGATTCGGGGTTCGGGGCGGGCTCAGGCCAGCTTGCGGTGGTGGCGCAGGTACGGCACCAGCCCGCCGGCCGCGCGGATGGTCAGCACGATGTCTGGCACGGGCTCGCACGCGATGCGCCGCGCCGGCGCGGCCGGCGCTGCGTGCGCTGCATGCGCCGGAGAGCCGACCAGCAGCTCGGCGCTGGCGCCGTCCAGGCGCAGCGCCAGGGCATCGCCTTCGGCAATGCCCGCGGTATCGGCGGTGATCAGCAGCAGGCCGTTGTTGATGGCGTTGCGCCAGTAGGTGCGCGCGAAGCTGCGCGCCACCACCACGCGGATGCCCGCGGCCAGCACCACCGTGACCGCGACTTCCATCGCGGAGCCGCAGCCGAAGTTGTGGCCGGCCACCAGGATGTCGCCATCGGCGATGCTGGCGGCGAAGGCCGGATCGAGGTCTTCCAGCAGGTAGCGGCGCAGCACCCGCGGATCGAGGCTGTCCTTCTTGCGGCTGGAAGCGATCAGGTAGTCGGTGTTGATGTCGTCGCCGAGCAGGCGCGCGCGGCCGTGGATGCGCTCGGCGCCGTCCGGCGACCGCCGCGATTGCTGCTGTTCTTGCTGCTGCTGTTGTTGCGCTATCTGCTGCATCGTCTGCTGCTCGGTTTGCTGCTGCGTTCACTACATGGCCGGCATCGGCCGCACCTAGGCCTCACGGCGCGAGGTCGCGCGGGTCCACCAGGTGGCCGGTGACGGCCGCGCCCGCGCACGCGCGCGGCGACGCCAGGAAGATCTCCGACTGCCGGTTGCCCATGCGCCCCTTGAAATTGCGGTTGGCGGTGGAGATCACGCGCATGCCGTCGGCGGGAATGCTGCCGCAGGTGCCGCAGCACGCGCCGCAGCCGGGCGGCTGGATCTGCGCGCCGAGCGCCTCGAACTCGGCCAGCATGCCGCTGCCCGCCAGCTCGGCGCGCACCGTCTCGGAGGCCGGCGTCACCACCAGCCGCACGCCGGGCGCCACGCCGCCGCCGGCGCGCAGCACGTCCAGCGCCTCGCGGTAGTCCTTGCTGCGCCCGCCCGTGCAGGTGCCGAGGTAGACCATGTCGACGCGGGTCGCCGGCGCTTGGGCGAGGTCGATCACGCCGTCCACGCGGTGCGGCAGCGCCACCTGCGGGACGACGGCGCCGAGGTCGAAGTCGAGCGTGCCGGCGTAGGCCGCGTCCGGGTCCGCCGCGGCCGGCTCGTAGGGCTCGCGCGCGCGGCCCGACAGCCAGGCCGCGGTGCGCGCGTCGAACGGGAACAGGCCCGCCTTGGCGCCCATCTCCACCGACATGTTGGCCAGCACGATGCGGTCGTCCATGTCGAGCGCGGCCACGCCGGGCCCGGCGAATTCCAGCGCCAGGTAGTTGGCGCCGCCCGCGCCGATGCGCCGCGCCATCGCCAGCGCGAGGTCCTTGGCCGAGGCATGGGCCGGCAGCGCGCCATGCAGGCGGATGCGCAGCGAACCCGGCACCTTCAGCCACAGCTGGTTGCATTGCAGGATGCCGGCCAGGTCGGAAGAGCCGATGCCCGAGCCGAAGGCGTTGAGCGCGCCGTAGCTCACGGCGTGCGAGTCGGCGCCCACCGCCAGCGTGCCCGGCAGCACCCGGCCGCGTTCCAGCATCAACTGGTGGCCGATGCCCTCGCCCGCTTCGAACAGGCCCACGCCATGCGCCAGCGCATAGGCCCGCGCCACTTCCTGCAAGGCCAGCGCGCGCGCGCCGGAGGTGGCGCCGTAGTGGTCCAGCGCGAACACCAGCCGCTCGGGCGCCGCCGGCGGCGGCAGCGGCTCGCCCTCGGGCTGCATCTGGCGGAAGTAGTCCAGCGCCATCGGGATCGAGCCGTCGGTACCCATGACGGCATGCGGCGCGCAGATGGCGAGGTCGCCGGCGCGCACGTCGCGGCCGGCGGCGCGCGACAGCAGCTTCTCGGCCAGCGTGCGGCCCGGGGATTGGTCGGTGTTCGCCATCGTGTCGGTCGGGAGGAAGGGGCGGCGGCGCGGGGTCAGTTGAGCTTGATGTTGGCGGTCTTGACCACCTTGCCCCACTTCTCGTGCTCGGACTGGATCAGCCGCGCGAACGCCTCGGGCGGGCCGCCGACCGGCTCCACGCCCAGCTGCACCAGCTTCTCCCTGACCTCGTCGGTGGCCAGGATGCGGTCGATGGCGCGGTTGAGCTTGAGCACGATCGCGCGCGGGGTGCCGGCCGGCGCCACGATGCCGCACCACGACAGCGACTCGTAGCCCTTGAAGCCGGCCTCGTCCACGGTCGGCACGTTGGGCAGGCCGGGCAGGCGCTTGCGGCTGGTCACGGCCAGCGCGCGCAGCTTGCCCTGCTGCACGAAGCCGATGGAGGACGGCGCGTTGTCGAACAGCATCGTCACCTGTCCGCCCAGCAGGTCGGTCAGCGCGGCGGAACTGCCCTTGTAGGGCACGTGCAGGATGTCCACGCCCGACATCGCCTTGAACAGCTCGCCCGACAGGTGGGTGGAACTGCCCGGGCCCGACGAGGCGAAGCTCAGCGTGCCCGGCTTGCTCTTGGCCAGCGCCACCAGCTCCGGCACGGTGGTGGCCGGCAGGCTCGGCGAGACCACCAGGATGTTGGCGTTCTGCGTGACGTAGCTCACCGGCACGAAATCCCGGGCCACGTCGTAGTTCATGCGGCTGTAGAGATGGTCGTTGATCGAGAGCACGCCGGTGGCGCCCATCAGCAGCGTGTAGCCGTCCGCGGGCGACTTGGCCACCAGCTCGGCGCCGATGTTGCCGCTGGCGCCGGCGCGGTTGTCCACCAGGAACGGCTGCTTGAACTGCTGCGCCAGCTTCTCGGCGACGATGCGCGCCACCACGTCGGTCGAGCCGCCCGGGGCGAACGGCACCACGATGCGCACCGCCTTGTTGGGATAAGCGTCGTCGGCGGCGCCGTCGGCCGCGGCGGCCAGGCATGGCAAACAGGCAAGCAGTACTGCGCTAAGGCGGATCAGGCGCTTCATCGGGGGTCCTTGGTGGGGGAAAGAAGGTGTCGCTGTGCTGGCTTCGGGCTTTCTTGTCTTTTTGTCGTTCGCCACGCAGTACCGCCGCCGTGGATGAAGAACGATTCTAGGGACGCCGATTAATCCAGACAAACGAATTTATCTTGCCGATTTTTCTGAAAAGCTGAAAAATAGGCTGGCGCGCCACCCCCGCGCCGCCACCTACGCTCCGGACCCCGCCCCATGCGCCACAACGTCACCCTCAAGCAACTGCGCTGCTTCCTCGCCGTGGCCGATACCGGCTCGTTCACCGCGGCGGCGCTGCGCCTGTGCATGACCCAGTCCGCGCTCACCGCCACCATCCAGCAGCTCGAAGAAGCGGTGGACCTGAAGATGTTCGACCGCACCACGCGGCGCGTGGCGCTGACCCAGCACGCCGAGCGCTTCCGCCCCGAGGCGGAGAGGGTCGTCAACGGCTTCGACAGCTCGGTCTACGACCTGATGGCGCTGGCGCAGGGCAACCGCGGCCACCTGCGCATCGGCGCGGCCACCTCGGTCATCAACCTGTTCCTGGTCAGCGCCATCCCGCGCTTTCGCGAGACCTACCCCGAGATCACCATCTCGCTGCGCAACCCCGCCGCGCGCCAGGCCGAGCGGCTGGTGCTCGAAGGCGAGGTGGACTTCGCCATCGACAGCAAGTACCAGGGCCACGAAGGCCTGCACTACACCCCGCTGCTGTCCGACTGCTACGGCGTGGCCTGCCACCGCGACCTGCCGCTCGCGCACCTGGGTCGGCCGCTGCGCTGGGCCGACCTGCCGCCCGCGCAATACATCGGCTTCAACGCCGACACCGGCATCGGCCACTTCCTGCGCAGCCACGCCACGCACTGGCCCGTGCTGGGCGGCGCGCACGACGAGGTGGAAAGCACGGGCGCGCTGTTCGCCATGCTCGGCACCGGCAAGCAATACTCGGTGCTGCCCGCGCTGGCCTACCAGGGCCACGCCTATCCGGGACTGGTCTTCCTCGAACTGCACGAGCCGCGCCTGTCGCGCGAGATCAGCGTGATCACCCGGCCGCTGCGCTCGCTGTCGCCGAGCGCGCAGCGCCTGCTCGGCGTGCTGCTCGACGACATCCGCCGCCAGCCGCTGCCGCCCGGCGTGACGCTGGCGGCGCCGGCGGCGCAGGAGTGAGGTGATTGCCGGCCGACTGCGCGCATGTCGCCACATGCATTTCCACACGGGCGCTAGCAATCGCCCTCATCGCAGAGTCCATACATGCCGGCAAATGGATCGTGCCATTTATATTTCCCGTAGAACAGGCTAACCACATCACCGGTATCCCAGAACAGGGTCGCCGCGCCTCCCGAGGATAGCTTCCACGTTCCACGCGTGTTGTCGCTGAAGGCAACCGTTCCTTTTGCATGGCACGGCGAGTAGCGATCATGCGCGCCCAGCTTCGCCGGGACAGGATAAGCCCTGGAAAAATACTGGCGCACCTGTGCCGCTGTCGGCCGGAATGCTCTGCACCCCCCGGACGGCGGGTCATCCTGTATGTCGCTCGCCCCGGCTAGTTCGACCGAGACATTTTTTACCGTCCGAGAAAAGGCCGATGGTGGCATACAAGCCAGATAAACAAGAACAGCCCAGGTCAAATATTTCAACGATCCCATTTTGCTGTCCTTGCCTCCGATTTCACTTTGTATGAAAGATCCGGATGCCGATAAACTTCCTGCATAGAAGTACCCAGCGTCTCGGATAACTCCCTGACCAACCATTCCAGAGATGCATTCTGCTGACTTGTCACTGGCTCATAGATTGCATCCTCGCCTTCGCCGGATATTGCTTTTCCAACCAGTTCGATGCCAACAGAATCGAAATTTGATGGGTATCTTTCTGGAAATTTCTTTTTGTGCTCTCGTCTCGACAGCTTCTTGTACTTGTTTCGCATTGAATATGCGGCCTTGAATTCCTCTGGCGAACAAGCCTTCGTGGCGACGCACCGGGACTTCAATTTCCCAACGTGACTGGTACCCCTGAGTAGTGAAGCCGTCTGATAGATAACACCACTTTTGTCGATCAGGAAATGGGCTCCATTGGCACCCGCTTCCTTATAGCTTTCAAACGCACTATTCGCTGTAGACCCTCCGGTTTGATGGACGACAATGCCATTGACCTTCTCCATTGGCCCGTTCTCGATTGCCGGAAAGATCTTCACGATGACGCGCTCCGCGTCCACATGGCCCTGCTTCGATATGAACAGCATGAAGTCTCCTATTCCATGATTCCTTCTATGTTGATCCGATCTGCGTCGTGAACGCCGCCTCATGCGCGATCCCGACGGCCAAACCTATCAAACATCAGAAATTGGATATATTGGACCCGTCTGATTTTCAATCGCGGCTTGCTTTTGCCATTCCCACGCGGTGAAACCGCTGCGACAAAATCGAAGATGCCGGTCCGCTGTTCGCGATAGCGCGCGGAAGAGGCCAATCTCCGCCGCGCGCGCCGCCTGCAGCCGCGCGGGGATTGGCCTACCATGCAACCCTCACCAACCACCGATCACCAAGGAGCGGCAAGATGGATTACGTGCGGTTTGGCTCGACAGGACTGAAGGTTTCGCGGCTGTGCCTGGGTTGCATGACCTACGGCGTGCCCGAGCGCGGCAACCACCCGTGGACGCTGGGCGAGGAAGCCAGCCGTCCGCTGCTCCGCCAGGCGCTGGACGCCGGCATCAACTTCTTCGACACCGCCAACGTCTACTCGGACGGCACCTCGGAGGAAATCGTCGGGCGCGCGCTCAAGGATTTCGCGCACCGCGACGACGTGGTGATCGCCACCAAGGTGCACGGACGCATGCGGCCCGGCCCCAACGGCGCGGGGCTGTCGCGCCGGGCCATCCTGGCGGAGATCGACCACAGCCTGCGCCGGCTCGGCACCGACTACGTGGACCTGTACCAGATCCACCGCTGGGACCCGGCCACGCCGATCGAGGAAACGCTGGAGGCGCTGCACGACGTGGTCAAGGCCGGCAAGGCGCGCTATATCGGCGCCTCGTCGATGTTCGCGTGGCAGTTCTCGCGCGCCATCCACACCTCGCGCCAGCGCGGCTGGACGCAGTTCGCCAGCATGCAGGACCACGTGAACCTGCTCAACCGGGAAGAGGAGCGCGAGATGCTGCCGCTGTGCGCGGCCGAGGGCATCGCGGTGATGCCGTGGAGCCCGCTGGCGCGCGGCCGGCTGACGCGGCCGTGGCATGCCGGCAGCGCGCGCGAGGCCAGCGACGAGTTCGGCAAGACGCTGTACCGCGGCGCCGAGGATGCGGACCGCGCCGTGGTGGAGCAGGTGCACGCCATCGCGCGGGCGCGCGGCGTGCCGGCGGCGCAGGTCGCGCTGGCGTGGCTGCTGCAGAAGCCGGGCATCACCTCGCCCATCGTGGGCGCGTCCAAGCCGCATCATCTCGAAGACGCCGTGGCCGCGCTGTCGCTCGGGCTGAGCGCCGAGGAAATCCAGGCGCTGGAAGCGCCCTACGTGCCGCACGAGCCGGTCGGGTTCTAGCCCCGGAGCGGCCCGCGGCGGCAGATCAAGGCATCAGGGCTTGCCGGCCGCCGCCGGCTCGCGCGCGACCAGCCGCAGCCCGCTGGCGATGCTGGCCACGCCGGCGAAGCCCGCGCCCAGCGCCAGCGCCAGCGTCGGCCCGTGGTGCCCGGCGATGCTGAAGCACAGCGCCACCAGCGCGGCGCCGGTGGCCTGGCCCAGCAGGCGCACGGTGGCGATGGTGCCGCTGGCGCCGCCGGCGCGCTCGCGCGGCGCGCTGGACATCAGCGCCTTGAGGTTGGGCGACTGGAAGAAGCCGAAGCCGGCGCCGCAGATCGCCATGCGGATGCCGATGTCGAGCGCGCTCGGTTGCGCCGGCATCAGCGCCAGCGAGGCCATGCCCGCGCTCAGCACCGCCAGCCCCACGCCGCCCAGCAGCCCCGGCGGATAGCGGTCCGACAGCCGCCCGGCGATGGGCGCCATCAGCGCCACCACCGCCGACCACGGCGTCATCAGGAAGCCGGTCTCGATCGGGCTGCGCCCCAGCACGCTCTCGAAGAAGAACGGCAGCGACACGAAGGCCAGCCCCTGCGCGGCGAACGAGCACACCGCGGTCATCGCCGACAGCGCGAACATCGGCCGCTTCATCAGGTCCACCGGCAGCATCGGCGCGGGATGGCCGCGCTCGCGGCGCAGCAGCAGCACGAAGGCCACCGCGAACACCGCCAGCGCCGTCAGCGACTGCGCCGCCGGCGCGCGCTGCGCGCCCTCGCCCAGCGCGAAGATCAGCGAGGCGAAGGTAAGCACGTTGAGCCCGGCCGCCACGCGGTCGAAGCGGTGCGTGCTGCGCGCGGTCTGCGGCAGCGTGGGCCACGCCGCGGCCAGCGCGAGCAGGCCGATCGGCAGGTTGACGGCGAACAGCCAGGGCCACGGCCCCAGCGAGAGGATCAGCGACGCCACCGTGGGCCCGACCGCGAACGACACGCCCACCACCAGCGCGTTCAGCCCCACGCCGCGCCCGAGCCGGTGCGGCGGGGAGATCGCGCTGACCAGCG
>NZ_AQPL01000080.1:0-551 GCF_000395345.1 Cupriavidus sp. WS
AGCCGGTGCGGCGGGAAGATCGCGCTGACCAGCGCCGCGTTCACGCTCATGATGGCGCTCGCGCCCACGCCCTGCAGCAGGCGCGCGGCCGCCAGCGAGGGCAGCGACCACGACAGCGCGCACACCACCGAGGACACGATGAACAGCATCAGCCCGCCCAGGTAGACGCGCCGGTGCCCGATGATGCCGCCCAGCGCCGCGAACGGCAGCACCGTGGCGACCATCGCCAGCTGGTAGGCATTGATGATCCAGACGGAGGCCGCCGGCGTGGCGTGCAGGTCGGCCGCGATGGCCGGCAGCGCGGTGTTGGCGATCGCCGTGTCCAGCGTGGCGAGCGAAACCGCCAGCAGCATGGCGGCCATGCCGCGGCGTTCGATGGATGTCATGGGCGCGTCTGCGGCGCGCGCTGCCAGATTGGAGTCCGCTGTGTTCGACACTGTCTTTACCGGTAACCGCTTCGGGCGTGCCGCGCGTGCGTCGCGTGCCATGCGCCCGCCATGTCTGATACATGGACCGCGGCTCGGCGCTGGGGGCCGGCCGAAAGCCGCGGC
>NZ_AQPL01000081.1:0-48798 GCF_000395345.1 Cupriavidus sp. WS
CTTTGCAGCCAAGCTTCGTGTTGTGAGGGAGCGAATATTAAGGCCCCAATCGAGCCTTGGCAATCGATTTGTTACGCGAATATGAAGACAAGCCCGAACGGACAAGATCAAGCCATTGATCTTTAAGGGAAATACCGTATTTCCGAAAAACGGAGCGGCAGGAATACCCGATGGAGTTACTCGGGTATTCGCCTATCAAGATTCAGCGATGCTTGAACGCGGGTGCGCGTTTCTCCACAAATGCCGCCATGCCTTCCTTCTGGTCCTCGGTCGCGAAGGTCGAATGGAACAGGCGCCGCTCCAGGTGCACGCCCTCGGACAGGCTGGTCTCGTAGGCGGCGTTGACCGATTCCTTGATCATCATGACCACCGGCAGCGAGAAGCCGGCGATGGTCTCGGCCGCGCCCAGCGCTTCCTCGATCAGCTTGTCGGCGAGCACCACGCGCGACACCAGGCCGGCGCGCTCGGCCTCGGCCGCGTCCATCATGCGCGCGGTCAGGCACAGGTCCATCGCCTTGGCCTTGGACACCGCGCGCGGCAGGCGCTGGGTGCCGCCGGCGCCGGGCATGGTGCCCAGCTTCACTTCCGGCTGGCCGAAGCGGGCGCTGTCCGCCGCGATGATGATGTCGCACATCATCGCCAGCTCGCAGCCGCCGCCGAGCGCGTAGCCGGCCACCGCGGCGATCACCGGCTTGCGGATGCGGCGGATGGTTTCCCAGTTGCGCGTGATGTAGTCGCCCTTGTACGCATCCATATAGGAGTACTTGGCCATCATGCCGATGTCGGCGCCGGCGGCAAAGGCGCGCTCGCTGCCGGTGATCACGATGCTGCCGATGGCTTCGTCGGCGTCGAAGGCCGCCAGCGCGGCGCCCAGCTCGTCCATCAGCGCGTCGTTGAGCGCATTGAGCGCCTTGGGACGGTTCAGCGTCACCAGGCCGACGCGCCCGCGGGTTTCGACCAGGATGTTGTCATACGGCATGTCTTCTCCTCCTTGGAAGTGGATCGATGGTGGACCGGTGTCAGTCGTCCGCGAGACGATACCCGCTCTGGCAGGCGCTGGCTATATGGCGCGGGACCGCCATGCGGCCAGGTTGGCACCCGCCGGCGGCTGAGGCACACTCGCCCCATCGCACCGACCGGAGCCCGCGATGGCCAACCCGTTTGTCGCCAGATCGTTGCACCGCCGCCTCAGCGTGGCGCTCGGCAGTCTCGCGTTACTGGTCGGCCTGCTGGGGGCGCTCGGCGCCTACCTGGTCGTGCGCAGCCTCGGCAACCAGTTCAACGACGACCTGCAGGAGGCCGCCGCCGCCGTCCGCCCCACCCCGCCGACGCTGCCGGGCGGCGCGCCGCTGCCGGCCAAGAACGTGGTGGTGCAGGTGTGGGGCCCCGGCGACGGCGCGCGCCCCGGCCACACCAGCGATCCCGGCGTGACGCTGCCGCGCGCCCGGCCCGGCTTCTCGTCGCTGGAGGCCGGCGGCCAGCTCTGGGATGCGTTCGCCCTGCAGGCCGGCGATGCCTACCTGCAGATCGCCGAGCAGCGCCGCGTGCGCAGCGCCAACGCCTGGCGCGTCGCGCTGTGGGCGGCGCTGCCGGTGGTGGCGCTGCTGCCGCTGCTGGTGCTGATCGTGCACGTCACCGTGCGGCTGTCGCTGCGCCCGCTGGAGCGGCTTGGCCAGCGCGCGGCGCGCGCTGACCTGAACCACCTGCAGCCGCTGGAAGACAAGGAGGCGCCCGACGAGCTGCGCCCCTTCCTCGATTCGATCAACCGCATGATGGACCGGCTGTCGACGCTGATCGAGGCGGAGCGCCGCTTCATCGCCAACGCCGCGCACGAGCTGCGCACGCCGATCACCGCGATGCAGTTGCAGGTGGACAACCTGCGCCAGGCCACGCCGGCCGACCGCGACGGGCGGCTCGACGAGCTGCAGCGCGGCATCCGCCGCACCGCTTCGCTGATCGCGCAGTTGCTGGGCCTGGCGCGCGCCGAGATGGGCGGCGCACAGAACGCCCCGCAGGCGGTGTCGCTGCCGCAGGTCGTGACCGATGTCATCGCCGACCTGCTGCCGCTGGCCATCGACCGCGGCGTCGACCTTGGCGCCGAGCGCCTCGACGACATCTCGCTGGTGTGCGCCGAGGCCGACCTGCGCGTGCTGGTCAAGAACCTGATCGACAACGCGATCCGCTACGGCGGCGCGGGTGCGGACGGCGCGGACTGCCGCGTCGACGTCAGCGTGCTGCGCGAGGGCGCCAGCGCGGTGATCGAGGTGGCGGACAACGGCCCCGGCATCCCGCCGGCCGACCGCGCGCGCGTGTTCGACCGCTTTTTCCGCGGCGGCGCCTCCGACGAGGAAGGCAGCGGCCTGGGCCTGGCCATCGCGCAGACGCTGGCGGCCAACCACGGCGGCCGCGTGACGCTGGCGGCGCGCCCGGACGGCGCCTCGGGCGTTGTGGCGCGCATCGTGCTGCCCATACAATAGCCGCGTTAGCCGCGGCGCCGCCCGAGGGAGGATCGTTGCCATGAGAATCCTGCTGATCGAGGACGATCCGCAGATCGGCCAGAGCCTGGTGCATGCGCTGAAGGATGCGTCGTGCAGCGTCGACTGGGTGCGCAACGGCGATCTCGGCCGCTCCGCCATCGCTGACGGCTCCTACACCGCCATCCTGCTCGACCTCGGCCTGCCCGGCATGGACGGCATGGCGCTGCTGCAATGGCTGCGCGGCGACAACAACCCCACGCCGGTCCTCATCATCACCGCGCGCGACGACGTCGACACGCGCGTCGCCGGGCTCGACCTGGGCGCCGACGACTACGTCGTCAAGCCCTTCGAGAGCAAGGAACTGCTGGCCCGCATCCGCGCCGTGGTGCGGCGCAAGTCGGGCTACGCGAGCGCGACCATCGGCCACGGCCGGGTCGTGCTCGACATCAACGCGCGCCAGTTGAGCTTCGACGGCCGCACGGAGAACGTGTCCGCGCGCGAGTACGCGCTGCTGCTGGCGCTGCTCGAGCGGCCCAACGCCATCCTGTCGCGCGAGCAGCTGGAGGAGCGGCTGTACGGCTGGGGCGAGGAGGTCGAGAGCAACGCCGTCGACGCCATCATCTACAGCATCCGCCGCAAGTTCGGCAGCACCGTCATCCGCAACGTGCGCGGGCTGGGCTGGAGCATCCCGGCCACGTAGCGCGGCGCCGGCCTGGCGGCTGGCGGGCGTCAGTAGATGCGCCCGCGGCTATCCATCTCGCGCAGACGGCGGTCGAGTTCGTCGGCATCGTTGGACGAAGCCAGCCAGGCTTCGGTGCGGCGCTGCGCGCTGCGTTCCATCCAGTGGTTCAGCTTGAGCATCAGGGTGTCGAACATGGTGGTCTCCGGTGGGTTTCGAACCGGACCCCGCCGGCGTTCGTTCTGCGCCGCCGGGGGCCGTGCAACCCATGCTAAGCAGCCACAATGAGCCGAAAATGAGCGCGGCCCGCCGGCAGGCGCCCGGACCGGCGCCTCATTCTCTCCTCACTCTGCGCGGCCACAATGCAGTCGTCCCGATGCCGCCAGCGCGCGGCATCGACCAGCAAGGAGAGGATCATGAATGCCATGCGAAAGTATCCGCCCTACGGGGCGTGGCACTACGGCGTCGGCTACTGGCACCGGTGAGCGCTAGATCGCCATGCCGCCCGAGACCTCGATGCGCTGCGCGTTGACCCAGCGGTTATCGCCGGAGAGCAGCGCGGCGATCATCGGGCCGACGTCGTCCGGCTCGCCGACGCGGCCGAGCGCCGTCATGTCCGCCACGCGCTTGTTCATCTCCGGGTTGTCGCGCACGATGCCGCCGCTGAAGTCGGTGGCGATCGCGCCCGGGGCGACGGTGTTGACGGCGATCCCGCGCGGGCCGAGCTCCTTGGCCATGCAGCGCGTCAGCACCTCGACCGCGCCCTTCATGGCCGCGTAGGCCGCCACGCCGGGGAGCGCCACGCGCGTCAGCCCCGAGGAAATGTTCACGATGCGCCCGCCGTCGTCGATGAGCGGCAGCAGCTTCTGCGTCAGGAAGAACACCCCCTTGAAGTGAATGCGGTAGATGCTGTCCACCTCGTCCTCGGTCGTCTGCGCGAAGGCGTTGTGCAGCGAGGTGCCCGCATTGTTGACGAGGTAGTCGAAGCGCGCGGCGCCCAGGCCGGCCAGCGCCTGCCGGACCGCCTGCACGAAACGGTCGAACGATGCGCTGTCGCCGGCGTCGAGCTGCAGCGCGACGGCGCGGCGCCCCATTGCTTCGGCCTCTGCGCTCACCTGCGCGGCTTCGGCGCGGTTGGCGTGGTAGGTGAAGATCGAATCGACCCCGCGCCGGGCGAGGCTGAGCACGGTATTGCGGCCGATGCCGCGGCTGCCGCCGGTGACGATGGCGATCGGGGCGCGCGCATCGGTGCTGCTGGTGTGGTTGGGCATGGCTGGCTCCTGCAAGTGGTTTGGCGTGGTGACAAGGTAGTCCCGCGCGCGTCCGCGTTGAATGCCGAAACTCGCCTGTTTCTTGCCTAATCCTGCCGAGGTGGCTATAACGGCCGGGAATGCCAGACGCAGCGAGACCCGCACATGCCAGATACCCCGCCCGATGCCCTGCTGGATGCCGTCACCCGCTACACCGACGCGCAGACCGGCGCGAGCCCGTTCGCCACGGCCATCGACGGCCTCACGATCCTGCGCTCGAACCGCGAGAAGCCGCCCAGCCTCCTGATCTTCAAGCCCGCGCTGTGCATCGTCGTGCAGGGCGCGAAATGGACGACCTTCGGCGACAAGCGGTTCGACTACCGCGCGGGGCAGGCGCTGATCGTCAGCGTCGAAGCGCCGGCGTTCGGCCGCGTCGTCGAGGCCAGCCCGGACAAGCCGTATCTCGGCGTGGTCATCGAGTTCGACCTGGCCATCATGCGCGACGTGATGGAAGCGCTGGATGCGCCGCCGCAGGCCAGCGGCGAGGCCCGCTCCGGCGTGTTCGTCACCGACTTCGACGGGCCGCTGGCCGACTGCGCGCTGCGCATGGTGCGCCTGCTCGATACGCCGCGCGCCATCCCGATGCTCCACCCGCTGCTCATGCGCGAGATCAGCTACTGGCTGCTGACCGGCCCGCACGGCGGCGAGATCGCGCGGCTGGCGCTGGCCAACAGCCACGCGCAGCGCGTCATCGGCGCCATCCACGCCTTGCGCGAGCGCTTCGCGCAGCCGGTGCGCATCGAGGAGCTGGCGCTGACCGCGCAGATGAGCCCTTCGGCGTTCCACCGGCAGTTCAAGGCGCTGACCTCGATGACGCCGCTGCAATACCAGAAGCAGTTGCGCCTGCTGGAAGCGCGCCGCCTGATGGCGGCCGACGCCGCCAATGTCGAGACCGCGGCGTTCCAGGTCGGCTACGAAAGCCCGTCGCAGTTCAGCCGCGAATACGCGCGCATGTTCGGCTCGCCGCCGCGGCGCGACGTCGCCGCGCTGCGCGAGGAAGCGGCCAGGCACGCCATGTGATCTCGCCGCGGGCACGGCGAAAGCGCGCGGCGCGGCGCCCCGATGCGGGACTAGCCGGGCTGGCCGGCGAGAATCGCCGCGCGCACGTTCTGCACGTGCGCGGCGCCGGCGGCTTCGGCCTCGTCGGGATCGCCCGCGAGCACCGCCGCGGCGATGCGCCGGTAGTCGGCCAGCCGCATTTGCTGCAGCGACGCGAGCCGGTGCTGCGCATGCACGACCGGCATGTGGATGGTCGGGAACAGCCGGCGCAGCTCGCGGTTGCCGCCCATCTCCAGCAGCGTGCGATAGAAATGCCGGCGCGCGCCCGAGAACGCCTCGCCCGGGCGCGTCCGCTCCGCCCGTTCCGCCTTCTCGGCCTTGCCCGCGCCCGCCAGCGCCTGCACCGCGGCGCGCAGGGCCTGCGCGTGCGCGCGGTCGCCGCTGCCGCGCGCGGCGGCGCGCGCGAGCAGGCCGGTCATGCGCTCGGCCACGTCGAGCACGTCGAGCGTGTCCTGCAGGCTCAGGCGCCGGATCACCGCGCCGCGATGGCGCGGCAGCTCGACGATGCCCTCGGCGGCCAGCCGCTGCAGCGCCTCGCGCACGGAGTTGCGGCCCACGCCGAACTGCGTGGCGAGATCCGCTTCCACGAGCCGCTGGCCCGGCACGAAGCTGCCGAGCTCGAGGCCGCCCATGATGCCGAAGAACACCGTGTCGGAGGCGCTCTGGCCGGCGTCGTCCGGCGCGCCGGCGCCGGCGGGAGGGGAGAAGGATGTGGGTGCGGTAGTCACGGGCGCAATTCTAGCGGATCCGGCGGGCGGGCCGGGCCGGTCGCCTTCATTGGCGAGGGATGGCGCAATCCTACAAGATTGTCCTACAATCCTGTGGAAAACCAGCCACGAACGGCGGATGCGCCGCCCGACCTGTACGGCCGCCCGCCCGATACGCCACAAGGAGATGCCAGCCATGTTCACCGCCTGTCCCACCGAAAGAAGCCGCGAGATCGCCGAGCGCGTCGAGCGCTTCGTGCGCGACGTGGTCGTGCCCTACGAGCAGGATCCGCGCTGCGCCGCGCACGGCCCGTCGGCCGCGCTCGTCGCGGAACTGCGCGGCCTGGCGCGCGCCGCCGGCGTGATGACGCCGCACATCCTGCCCGACGGGTCGCACCTGAGCCAGCGCGAGACCGCGGCCGTGCTCAAGCGCTCGGGCCTGTCGCCGCTCGGGCCGGTCGCGGTCAACACGATGGCGCCCGACGAGGGCAACATGTACCTGCTCGGCAAGGTGGGCACCGCGGCGCAGAAGGCGCGCTTCCTGGCGCCGCTGGTCAGCGGCGAAGCACGCTCGGCGTTCTTCATGACCGAGCCCGCCGAGGACGGCGGCGCCGGGTCGGACCCGTCGATGCTGCAGACCACCGCGGTGCGCGAGGGCGATGACTGGATCATCCGCGGCCGCAAGAAGTTCATCACCGGCGCCGAAGGCGCGGCGGTCGGCATCGTGATGGCGCGCACCGGCGAGGGCGAGCACGCGCGCGCCACCATGTTCCTGGTCGACCTGCCGCACCCGGCGATCCGGCTCGAGCGCGTGCTCGACACCATCGACAGCTCGATGCCCGGCGGCCATGCGCAGGTCGTGATCGACGACCTGCGCGTGCCCGCCGGCCAGGTGCTGGGCGAGGCCGACGAAGGCTTCCGCTATGCGCAGGTGCGCCTGTCGCCGGCGCGGCTGTCGCACTGCATGCGCTGGTTCGGCACCGTGACGCGCGCCGACGAGATCGCGCGCGCGTATGCCACCACGCGAAAGGCGTTCGGCAAGCTGCTGATCGACCACGAAGGCGTGGGCTTCATGCTCGCGGAGAACCTGATCGACCTGCAGCAGGCCGCGCTGATGATCGACTGGTGCGCCGGCGTGCTCGACGCCGGCTCGTCCGGCACCGCCGAAAGCTCCATGACGAAGGTGGCGGTGTCCGAGGCGCTCTACCGGGTGGCCGACCGCTGCGTGCAGGTCCTGGGCGGCAACGGCGTGTCGCGCGACACCATCGTCGAGCAGGCGTTCCGCGAGCTGCGCGCGTTCCGCATCTACGACGGCCCGACCGAGGTCCACAAGTGGTCGCTCGCCAGGAAGATCAAGCGCGATACGCTGGAGGCATCGCGGGCAGCGGCCGCATGATCCGGCGCCGCCACCGGCCCTGATGGCGGCGGCGGCGAGGCACCGCGCCTATCCGACCTCGACGCGATTGCGCCCGGATGCCTTGGCCCGGTAGAGCGCGCGGTCCGCGCGCCGCATCAGCGTGTCGACGTCGGACTCGCCGGCCTCGCGCGTGACCACGCCGATGCTGACGGTGAACGGAACCGGCTCCACGCGCCACGCGTGCTCGAAGTCCTGCTGCGCCACGCGCTGGCGCAGCCGCTCCGCGATGCTGCGCGCGAGCCCGGCATCCGCGCCGGGCAGGGCCGCGACGAACTCCTCGCCGCCCCAGCGCGCGAACAGCTTGGACTCGTGCGCGATCGACATGCCGGCCTTCGCCAGCACGCGCAGCACCTCGTCGCCGACGTCGTGGCCGAAGCCGTCGTTGATCTTCTTGAAGAAATCGATGTCGAGAATGAACACCGACACGATGTCGTCGGTGCCGAGCACCTTGTCGACGAAGTCCAGGAACTCGCGGCGGTTCGGCAGGCCAGTCAGGGCATCGGTCACGGCCTGCTTCTTCAGCAGCTCGATCAGCCGGGCGCGGTCGGTGATGTCGCGGATGACCGCGGTGAACTCGGTCACGCCGTCCACGTTGATCTTGGAGATCGAGATTTCGACCGGGATGATGGTGCCGTCGCGATGCCGCCCGTACACGCTGTTGCTCTCGTCCATGCGCGGCGGGCTCAGCGAGCGCAGGCTCATCTGCACCGAGTCCGCGAACTGCCGCACGTGCTGCGGATGGCGCGCGCGGAATTTTTCCGGCAGCAGGGTTTCGATCGGCTGCCCGATCACCTCGGCCGAGGCGTAGCCGAACAGGTTCTCCGCCGCGCGGTTGAACAGCGTGATGTTGCGCTGCTCGTCGATCGTGACGATCGCGTCGTAGGCCGAGTCGACCACCGCGCGAAAGCGCGAGGTGCTGACTTCCAACTCGTGCGCGAGATGCAGCTTCGCGGTGATGTCGACGCCGGTCACGAGAATCTCGGACACGGCCGCGCCGCCGTCCGCATGCCGGAAGGGTTTCAGCGTGAGGCGCCAGCGCCGCGCGCCTTCGGGGCGGCCGCATGCCTGCTCGGGTGCCTGCCCGGGTGCCTGAGGAAATACCTGCTCGAATTCCTGCGAGGCGCCGGACCGGAAGCATTCCTGGAGTTTCGCGCGGAACCCGGGCTGCGCGCCGCCGGGAAACAGCGCGTCGAACGCGGCGGGAAAAACCGGCATCTCCGCGCGCGCGCCGCCGGTGATCCGGAAGAAGTGGTCGTTGCAGGCGGTGACGGCAAGCTCGCCGCGTGCATCGCGCCCGACGATGGCAACGGCAACCGCGATGCCGTCCTCGAAGTCCTGCGATTGGTTGAGCCGATCGGACATATGTTGCTTTGCGGGAGCCTGCTGTGCGGAAACCCTTCGCGGGCACCGTGAACTTGCCAATTCAAGTATCGTGAGGGCCATTGTTGCATAAGCGGCCCCGCCCGATCGGCAGGCCGGCGGCGACCGGTCCCGTAGTGGGGTAAACGAGCCACGCCCGCCGGCAGCCGGGTCGGCAATGTGCGCCGGGGCCAGCGGCGGGTCCGGACCGGAGCGCGCGCTCAAAATGGCGCGCGACCCGCTTCCGCACCGCCGGATAAGTTGCTATCATTTGCCGACCGACTGGTCGGTTAATTTTATCGGGCCTTTTTGTTGGGCCTTTTTGTCGGGCCACAACGCCTCCCATATAGAAGAGAGGCCGCGCGCCGGCCAGGACCACCAGCCACCACCCAAGGCAGGAGACAACGATGCCAGACACGCCCCCTCAGGCCAGCCTGACTTCCGGCCCGGTACTGCTCGCCTGGCACGGCCAGGTCGCGGTCATCACGCTCAACCGCCCCGACAAGCTCAATGCCTTCACGCGCGAGATGCACGCCGTGCTCCAGCAGGCGCTCGACCACGTCGAGGCCGGCGGCGCCCGCGCGCTGCTGCTGACCGGCGCGGGCCGCGGCTTCTGCGCCGGGCAGGACCTGGCCGACCTGGACTTCACGCCGGGCGCCATGACCGATCTGGGCGAACTGATCGACGTCTGGTTCAACCGGCTGGTCCGCCGCCTGCAGAAGCTGCCCCTGCCGGTGGTGGCCGCCGTCAACGGCACCGCCGCGGGCGCCGGCGCCAACCTGGCGCTGGCCTGCGACATGGTGCTGGCGGCGCGCTCGGCCAGCTTCATCCAGGCCTTCGTCAAGATCGGCCTGGTCCCGGATTCGGGCGGCACCTGGCTGCTGCCCAGACGCGTCGGCATGGCGCGCGCGCTCGGGCTGGCGATGACCGGCGACAAGCTCGGCGCCGACGAGGCCGAGAAATGGGGCCTGATCTGGGAAGTCATGGACGATCCGCTGCTGCCCGAGCAGGCGCTGGCGCTGGCCACGCACCTGGCGGCGCAGCCCACGCGCGCGCTGGCGGCCATCAAGCACGCCATGCATGCCGGCGCGAGTCAGGGGCTCGACGCCCAGCTCGACCTCGAGCGCGACCTGCAGCGCGAGCTCGGCGCCTCGCATGACTACGCGGAGGGCGTGAACGCCTTCCTGGAAAAGCGCGCGCCCCGCTTCACCGGGCGCTAGGCCACTTGCCTCAACGCCCGGCGATTGCACGCCTTCCCCACGCCTCCCCGCCCCACCAGGAGACCAGCTTGACCCAGACTCCACAGGCCCTCGCCGAAGCGGCCGCCGCCAGCATGTACGAAGCCGATGCCTGCAGCCGCTGGCTCGGCATCACCCTCGAGGCGGTGCGCCCCGGCTACGCGCGCCTGTCGATGCCGGTGCGGCCCGAATTCCTCAACGGCCACGGCATCTGCCACGGCGGGCTGATGTTCACGCTGGCCGATTCCACCTTCGCCTTCGCCTGCAACAGCCACAACATCAACACGGTGGCGGCCGGCTGCAGCATCGAGTTCCTCAAGCCCGTGCACGGCGGCGACCTGCTCACGGCCGAGGCCACCGAGCAGGTCCTGTCCGGGCGGCACGGCATCTACGACATCCGCGTCACCAACCGCGCCGGCGAGACCGTGGCGATGTTCCGCGGCAAGTCCGCGCAGATCAAGGGCCACGTGGTCGCCCCGACCGAGCCGGCGCGGTAGGCTTCGCCGCCATACACCCCCGCAACACGCCAGCCGGAAACACAAGCCCCCACGCGCAGGAGACACCATGAGCACGCGCCTCACAGATCTGCCGCTAGAGCCGATCGAGACCGCCAGCCGCGACGCATTGCAGGCCTTGCAGCTCGAACGCCTGAAATGGTCGCTCGACCACGCCTACCGGAACTCGCCGGTCTACCGCCGCAAATTCGACGCCGCCGGCGTGCACCCGGACCAGCTGCGCTCGCTGGCCGACCTCGCCCGCTTTCCGTTCACCGCCAAGCAGGACCTGCGCGACAACTATCCGTTCGGCATGTTCGCCGTGCCGCAGGACCGCATCGCGCGCATCCACGCCTCGTCGGGCACCACCGGCAAGCCCACGGTGGTAGGCTACACCCTCAACGACATCGACAACTGGGCCACCGTGGTGGCGCGCTCGGTACGCGCGGCCGGCGCGCGGCGCGGCGACAAGGTGCACATCAGCTACGGCTACGGCCTGTTTACCGGCGGCCTCGGCGCGCACTACGGCGTGGAGAAGGCCGGCCTCACCGCGATCCCGTTCGGCGGCGGCCAGACCGAGCGCCAGGTGCAGCTGATCCAGGACTTCAAACCCGAGGTCATCATGGTCACGCCGAGCTACATGCTGGCGATCGCCGACGAGTTCGAGCGCCAGGGCATCGACCCGGCCTCCACCTCGCTGCGCGTGGGCATCTTCGGCGCCGAGCCGTGGACGCCCGAGATGCGCGTGGCCATCGAGAAGCGCCTGGGCATCTCGGCGGTGGACATCTACGGGCTGTCGGAAGTGATGGGGCCGGGCGTGGCCAGCGAATGCGCCGAGACCAAGGACGGCCCGACCATCTGGGAAGACCATTTCTACCCGGAGGTGATCGACCCGGACACCGGCGAGGTGCTGCCCGACGGCGAATTCGGCGAGCTGGTCTTCACCACGCTGAGCAAGGAAGCGCTGCCCATCGTGCGCTACCGCACGCGCGACCTGACCCGCCTGCTGCCCGGCAGCGCGCGCGCCGCGTTCCGCCGCATGGAGAAGGTCACGGGCCGCTCGGACGACATGATGATCATCCGCGGCGTCAACGTGTTCCCCTCGCAGATCGAGGAGCTGATCCTCAGGCACGCCGAGCTGGCGCCGCACTACCAGTGCGTGCTGACCAAGGATGGCCATCTCGACGTGCTGACCGTGCGCGTGGAGTGCGCGCACGGCGTGGACCCGGCCGGCACGCGGCAGGCCAGCGCGCAGCTGACCTACGACATCAAGGCCTACATCGGCGTGACCGTCGGCATCGAGATCCTGCCCGCCGGCGGCGTCGAGCGCTCGGTCGGCAAGGCGCGCCGCATCGTCGACCGGCGCCCGCGCTGAGCGGACGCACCGCCCTAGCTGCGCGGCATCAGCACCCACATGCGGCCGCCCTGCTTCATGCGGCCGGCGGCCTCGCCGGCCGCGTCGCCGGCGCCCCAGAAGAAGTCGGCGCGCACCCCGCCCTTGATGGCCGAGCCGGTGTCCTGCGCGAACATCAGGCGCTGGATCGGCTCGGCCGACAGCGGCCGCGTGGTGGACAGGAACACCGGCACGCCGAGCGGAATGGTGGCCGGATCGACCGCGATCGAGCGCTCCGCGGTGAGCGGCACGCCGAGCGCGCCGACCGGGCCTTCGTTGGTCGGCGGCAGCTCGCGGAAGAACACGAAGCGCGGATTGACGTTGAGCATCTCGTCCACGCGACCCGGGTTGGAGCGCGCCCAGCCCTTGATGCCCTGCATGGTGGCCTGCGCCGGCGTGATCTCGCCGCGGTCCAGCAGCCACTTGCCGAACGAGCGGAACGGCTGGTCGTTGGTGCCGCCGAAGCCCACCCGCATCGTGGTGCCGTCCTGCAGGCGGATGCGGCCCGAGCCCTGGATCTGCAGGAACGCGGCTTCCACGGCGTCGTCCACCCACACCAGCTCGTGGCCGCGCAGCGCCGGGTTCTGCAGCAGCTCGCCGCGCGCCGGCAGCGGCCGGCTGCCCCACTGGGCCGGCTTGCGGTAGAGCGGAATCTGGTACTGGCCCTGGCGCGTGCGCGAGCCGTGCAGGATCGGCTCGTAGTAGCCGGTGATCAGGCCGCTGTCGGTGCCGTCGCCGTTGACCACGCGGTACGGCTGGAAGTTGGATTCGAAGTAGGCGCGCATGGCGCCCAGGTCGCCGGCGTCGACCATCAGGCCGATCGCGCAGACGCGGTTCCATTCGGCGCGCTTCTTGAGCGCCTGGCAGCTGGCCTGCAGCGCCGGCCACGCGGCGCGCACGTCGTCCTGGCTCCAGCCGCCGATCTCGGCCCAACTGGCGGCCTGCAACTGGCCCTTCTGGCCGGAGGCGGCCGGCGGCACCCCGGGGCGCGCGCCGCCGGGCCCCTCGACGCGCGGCGGCGGCCCGCTCATGCAGCCGGCCAGCAGCGTCGCCGCCGCGGCCAGCGCGAGCCAGCCGGCGCGCCGCGCGCGCGCGGCGCCGGACACGGGCGCCGGCAGGAAAAAGGAGAAACGGGGAAAGGAATCCGGATAAGCCATCTTGATTGGGTAAGAACTCGGAACCGCGAGGACGGCCGCATCTGCCGATGCCCTACAATGCCCAGCGTCGCCTCCAAGTGATCCTGCCATGAGCCAGTTTTTCGAAGCCCATCCCATGCTGCTGTTCGCCCTCGAGGCCGGCGTGGCGCTCTTCCTGCTGATCTTCATCGTGGTCTGGACGATGGGCACGGCGAAAAAGAACCCGCGCCCCACCCGCGCGCCCGACGATCATCCCTCGCGCGCGGGCCAGGACGGCAGCGCCGCCCGCCAGGATCAGGACAGCGCGCCGGGGCACTAGGTTCCTCGCCACATCGGCATCACATCGGCACCGCGCCGGCACCGGCCATCAGTGGAGCATGCGCGGCAGCACCAGCGCGAACTCCGGAATCGGCACCTCGAAGCGGTGGCCGTCCTCGGCCACGCAGAAATATTCGCCCTTCATCGAGCCGATCGGCGTCGAGATGGTGGCCCAGCTGGTGTACTCGAAGTGCTCGCCCGGCTTGAGCAGCGGCTGGTGGCCCACCACGCCGAGGCCGGCCACCTCCTGCGTGCCGTTGTCGCTGTCGGTGATGACCCAGTGGCGCGAGATGAGCTGCGCGGCCACCTCGCCGGTATTGTGGATGGTGATGGTGTAGGCGAAGGCATGGCGCCCGCGCTCGGGGTCGGACTGGTCGGCCAGGTACTGGGTACGCACGGCCACGGAAAACGCGTATTCGCTCATTGTCGGCACATCGCGGCAGGATAGGGTAGCCGCATTGTGCGGCAACGCCGGGGGTGCGGCAAGCCGCGCGCCCGGGCGTGGCGCGTCCGGCATGGCGGCCTTGCCCCGCCCGGGAAGGGTAAAATACCGGACTTCGCGCTGGATTTGCGCTGAACGCACCCCCCACGAGCCCGCCGCCATGAGCACCGCCGACTACCGCATCGCCCCCTCCATCCTGTCCGCCGACTTCGCCCGCCTGGGCGAAGAAGTCAAGCGCGTGACCGCGGACGGCGCCGACTGGATCCACTTCGACGTGATGGACAACCATTACGTGCCGAACCTGACCGTGGGCCCGCTGGTGTGCGAGGCGATCCGCCCGCACGTGACGGCGCCGATCGACGTGCACCTGATGGTGCGCCCGGTGGACCGCATCGTGCCGGACTTCGCCAAGGCCGGCGCCAACATCATCACCTTCCACCCGGAAGCCAGCGAGCACGTCGACCGCACGCTCGCGCTGATCCGCGACCACGGCTGCCAGGCCGGGCTGGTGTTCAACCCGGCCACGCCGCTGAACCACCTCGACCACGTCATGGACCGCCTCGACGTGATCCTGCTGATGTCGGTCAACCCGGGCTTCGGCGGCCAGTCCTTCATCCCCGAGACGCTCAACAAGCTGCGCGCCGCGCGCCAGCGCATCGACGCCTACGCCGAGCGCACCGGCCGGCGCATCCTGCTGGAGGTGGACGGCGGCGTGAAGGTGGACAACATCGCCGAGATCGCCGCGGCCGGCGCCGACACCTTCGTGGCCGGCTCGGCCGTGTTCGGCAAGCCGGATGCCGACGGCGGCTACAAGGGCGTGCTGGCGGCGCTGCGCGCCGAGCTGGCCAAGGCAGCCAAGGCGGGCCGGCAATGAGCACGGCCCGGCTCAAGCGCACCGACTGGCGCGGCATCCGCGGCGTCATCGTCGACCTGGACGGCACGATGGTCGACACCGCCGGCGACTTCCACGCCGCGGTCAACGCCATGCTGGCCGCGCTGGCGCATCTGCACCCGCATCTCGGGCCGCTGGCGCCGCTGGCGCGCGAGCAGATCGTCAGCTTCGTCGGCAAGGGCTCGGAAAACCTGATCCGGCGCGTGCTCGACGCGCGCCTCTCGCCGGCCCACGCCAACGGCATGTTCGCCGACGCGCTGGCGCTGTACGACCGCGAGTACATCCACATCAACGGCCAGTTCTCGCACGTCTACCCCGGCGTGGCCGAAGGGCTGGCCGCGCTCAAGGGCGCCGGCCTGCGCCTGGCCTGCGTCACCAACAAGCCGCACAACTTCACCGAGCCGCTGCTCGCCAGGACCGGCCTGGCGCGCTTCTTCGAGCTGGTCTACGGCGGCGACGCCTTCGCCCTGCGCAAGCCCGATCCGCTGCCGCTGCTCAAGGTGGCCGAGGCGTTCCGGCTGGAAGCAGCCGAGATGGCCGCCATCGGCGACTCGGAAAACGACGCCCGCGCCGCGCGCGCGGCCGGCATGGGCGTGCTGCTGGTGCCTTACGGCTACAACCACGGCAACCCTGTACAAGGCGTCGACGCCGATGGTATAGTCGATTCCATTGCCCAGGCGGCTGAGGTGCTTGCGTCACATTGCAGATAAAGCGATTGGCGGATCGGGCACCGGCGGCAAGCCAGGCAAGCCTCCAGCGGCGCCGGACACGACCCAACGGTTTTCTCCGGACCGCCGCATCCAAACCGTAAATCGCTGAACACGATTTCATGTTTCTGAACCGCAAGCGCATCTCTTCTGGCAGTGATCGGCAGGCCTGGCCCTGGCGTCGCTGGCGTGCCTTCCAACAGGCGTAAAGTGCGTTCGCGAGTCTCCTGACCGCCCCCGTCTTCCCGGATCTGCTGCATCGTCGATGCACTAACATGGAACGGGGCCGGCCAGACCGGCAGGTTGCCGGACCTTCACAGTATTCCCAGCCGCCCGACATCCCAGGCCCCGCGCCTGCTGTCCCCCGAACGCGCTGCACGCCCACCCCGGCCGTGCGCGGACGCTTGTTCCGCGCCAGGTCCTTCCCCGGGGCGGGTCTGACGACCTTCCAGCCCCAAGTTGCCGACATCGCGGCGAGCGCACAGCCCAGGGCACCGCGCCGCCGCACAAGAGGATCGACATGACCGAACTGGAATTCAAATCGCTGGCCGAGCAGGGCTACAACCGCATCCCGCTGATCGCGGAGGCGTTCGCCGACCTGGAAACGCCGCTCTCGCTCTACCTCAAGCTGGCGCAGTCGCAGACGCGCGGGGTCAACACCTTCCTGCTCGAATCGGTGGTGGGCGGCGAGCGCTTCGGCCGCTACTCCTTCATCGGCCTGCACGCGCGCACGCTGCTGCGCGCGCACGGCATGCGCACCGAAGTCGTGACCGACGGCCGCGTGGTGGAAACCCACGAAGGCAACCCGCTCGACTTCATCGCCGCCTTCGAGCAGCGCTTCAAGGTGGCGCTGCGCCCCGGCCTGCCGCGCTTCTGCGGCGGCCTGGCCGGCTACTTCGGCTACGACGCGGTGCGCTACATCGAGAAAAAGCTGGCCGCCACGCAGAAGCCGGACGACCTCAACCTGCCCGACATCCAGTTGCTGCTGTGCGAGGAGCTGGCCGTGATCGACAACCTGTCCGGCAAGCTCTACCTGATCGTCTACGCCGACCCGACCACGCCCGAGGCCTACGCCCGCGCGCGCCAGCGCCTGCGCGAGCTGCGCATGAAGCTGCGCCAGCCGGTGGACGTGCCGGTCACGAGCCCGTCGGTGCAGACCGAGGTGTTCCGCGAGTTCGACAAGGCCGACTACCTCGCCGCCGTGCACAAGGCCAAGGAATACATCATGGCCGGCGACATGATGCAGGTGCAGATCGGCCAGCGCCTGGTCAAGCCGTACCGCGACGCGCCGCTGTCGCTGTACCGCGCGCTGCGCTCGCTCAATCCGTCGCCGTACATGTACTTCTACAACTTCGGCGACTTCCAGATCGTGGGCGCCTCGCCCGAGATCCTGGTGCGCCAGGAAACCCGCCGCAGCGGCAGCAACGGCGACCAGCGCGAAGACCACATCGTCACCATCCGCCCGCTGGCCGGCACGCGCCCGCGCGGCAACACGCCGGAGAAGGACGCGCAGCTCGCCACCGAGCTGCTCGGCGACCCGAAGGAGATCGCCGAGCACGTGATGCTGATCGACCTCGCGCGCAACGACATCGGCCGCATCGCCGAGATCGGCTCGGTCAAGGTCACGGACCAGATGGTGATCGAGAAATACTCGCACGTGCAGCACATCGTCAGCTCGGTCGAAGGCACGCTCAAGCCCGGCATGAGCAACCTCGACGTGCTGCGCGCCACCTTCCCGGCCGGCACGCTGTCGGGCGCGCCCAAGGTGCACGCGATGGAGATCATCGACGAGCTCGAGCCGCGCAAGCGCGGCATCTACGGCGGCGCGGTGGGCTACCTGTCGTTCGGCGGCGAGATGGACCTGGCCATCGCCATCCGCACCGGCATCGTCAAGGACGGCAACCTGTACGTGCAGGCCGCCGCCGGCATCGTCGCCGACTCCGACCCCGAAGCCGAATGGAGGGAAACCGAAGCCAAGGCGCGCGCCGTGATCCGCGCCGCCGAGCAGGTCCAGGACGGCCTGGACTCGGACATCTGAACGCCAGGGAACAGGGAACCGCCATGCTGCTGATGATCGACAACTACGATTCGTTTACCTACAACCTCGTCCAATACTTCGGCGAACTCGGCGCCGACGTGCGCACCTACCGCAACGACGAGATCACCATCGAGGAGATCGAGGCCCTCAAGCCCGACCACATCTGCGTCTCGCCCGGGCCGTGCAGCCCCAAGGAAGCCGGCATCTCGGTGGCGGTGCTGCAGCACTTCGCCGGCAAGGTGCCGCTGCTGGGCGTGTGCCTGGGCCACCAGGCCATCGGCGAGGCCTTCGGCGGCGAGGTGATCCGCGCCAAGCAGGTCATGCACGGCAAGGTCAGCCGCATCGAGACCACGCAGGAAGGCGTGTTCGCCGGCCTGCCCCGGCACTTCGACGTGACGCGCTATCATTCGCTGGCGATCGAGCGCGAGACGCTGCCGGCCTGCCTGGAAGTGACGGCGTGGACGCCGGACGGCGAGATCATGGGCGTGCGCCACAAGGAGTTCGACATCGAGGGCGTGCAGTTCCACCCCGAGTCGATCCTGTCCGAGCACGGCCACGCGCTGCTGGCCAACTTCCTCAAGGCGCGCCGATGAGGCGGCTCGACACCCCCATCGCCACCGCGCCCGCGCCTGCCCACGACACGAACGAGACCGCCATGTCCATCACGCCACAGGAAGCCCTCACCCGCTGCATCGAACACCGCGAGATCTTCCATGACGAAATGCTGCACCTGATGCGGCAGATCATGCAGGCGCAGATCTCCCCGGTGATGGCCGCGGCCATCCTGACCGGGCTGCGCGTGAAGAAGGAAACCATCGGCGAGATCTCGGCCGCGGCGCAGGTGATGCGCGAGTTCGCCAACAAGGTGCCGCTGGGTTCAATCAAGGACCGCGAGAACTTCGTCGACATCGTCGGCACCGGCGGCGACGGCTCGCACACCTTCAACATCAGCACCGCCTCGATGTTCGTCGCGGCCGCGGCCGGCGCGCGCATCGCCAAGCACGGCAACCGCGGCGTGAGCTCCAAGTCGGGCAGCGCCGACGTGCTGGAGGCGCTCGGCGTCAACATCATGCTCACGCCCGAGCAGGTCGGCCAGTGCATCGAGCAGACCGGCATCGGCTTCATGTTCGCGCCCACCCACCACCCGGCCATGAAGAACGTGGCGCCGATCCGCAAGGAAATGGGCGTGCGCACCATCTTCAACATCCTCGGCCCGCTCACCAACCCGGCCGACGCGCCCAACATCCTGATGGGCGTGTTCCACCCCGATCTGGTCGGCATCCAGGTGCGCGTGATGCAGCGCCTGGGCGCCAAGCACGCGCTGGTGGTGTACGGCAAGGACGGCATGGACGAGGTCTCGCTCGGCGCCGCCACGCTGGTCGGCGAGCTCAAGGACGGCGAGGTGCGCGAGTACGAGATCCACCCCGAGGACTTCGGCCTGTCGATGATCTCCAACCGCGGCCTCAAGGTGGCCGACGCCATCGAATCGAAGGCAATGCTGCTCGAAGCGCTGACCGACGTGCCCGGCACGCCGCGCGAGATCGTCGCGCTCAATGCCGGCACCGCGCTGTACGCCGCCAACGTGGCCGGCTCGATCGAGGACGGCATCCGCCGCGCGCGCGAGGCCATCGCCAGCGGCGCCGCGCGCGGGAAGCTCGACCAGTTCGTGCGCGCCACGCAGCAGTTCAAGTAATCCGCACCGCGCGCCGCGCACCGCAAGAGAAACCCGCATGTCCGACATCCTGAACAAGATCCTGGCCGTCAAGGCCGACGAGGTCAGCGCCGCGCGCAAGAAGCGCGACCTGCCCAGCCTGCGCGCCGAGGCCGAGAGCCTGCGCGCCGAGCCCGGCCTGGCGCCGCGCGGCTTCGAGCGCGCGCTGCGCGAGAAGATCGCCGCCGGCCACGCCGGCGTGATCGCCGAGGTGAAGAAGGCCTCTCCGTCCAAGGGCGTGCTGCGCGAGCACTTCGTGCCCGAGGCGATCGCCGAGAGCTACGCCAGCCACGGCGCGGCCTGCCTGTCGGTGCTGACCGACGTGAATTTCTTCCAGGGCCATCCCGACTTCCTCAAGCGCGCGCGCGGCGCCTGCCCGCTGCCCGCGCTGCGCAAGGACTTCATGATCGACCTGTACCAGGTCTATGAAGCGCGCACCTGGGGCGCCGACGCCATCCTGCTGATCGTCTCCGCGCTCGACCCCGGCCTGATGGCCGAGCTCGAAGCCTGCGCCCACGAGCTCGGCATGGACGTGCTGGTGGAAGTGCACGGCGGCGAGGAGCTCGACGCCGCGCTGCGCCTGAAGACGCCGCTGCTCGGCGTGAACAACCGCAACCTGCGCACCTTCGAGGTCTCGCTCGACAACACGCTGGACCTGCTGCCGCGCATCCCGGCCGAACGGCTGGTGGTGACCGAGTCCGGCATCCTCGGCCCGGCCGACGTGCAGCGCATGCGCGATGCCGACGTGCACGCGTTCCTGGTCGGCGAGGCGTTCATGCGCGCGCCCGAGCCGGGCGTGGAACTGGCGCGCCTGTTCGCCTGACCCGGCCGGCATCGTCCAATCGCGTCGCCCGACCGCACGTCCGCACGCCCAATCGCACGCACACCCGCACACCCACCGGAGCCGCACACCGACATGGCCCAGGAAATCGAACTCAAGCTGGCGGTGCCCGACGGCGCCATGCCCGCGCTGGTGGCATGGCTGGACGCGCACGGCGAGGCGCGCGGCGAGCACACGCTGCTCAACGTCTACCTCGACACCCCCGCGCGCGACCTGGCCCGCGCGCGCGCCGCGCTGCGGCTGCGCCGCCGCGGCGCGCAGTGGCTGCAGACGCTCAAGACCGCCGGCAGGAGCGAGGCGGGGCTCGCCGCCCGCAACGAGTGGGAAACCGCGACCGCCGCCGAGGCCATCGAACTCGGCGCCTTCCCGCCCGAGGCGCGCGAGTTGCTCGCGCCGCTGGCCGCCGCGCTGGCGCCGGTGTTCCGCACCGACTTCACGCGCCGCACCTGGCTGATCGAGCAGGACGGCGCGCGCATCGAGGCCGCGCTCGACGTGGGCGAGATCACGGTGCCCGGCGCCGGCGCGCGCGACGCCATCCACGAACTCGAGCTGGAATGGCTGCCCGGCAAGGACGGCCAGGGCCCGGCGCAGGCCGCCGCCGAAGCCGCGCTGCGCGCGCTGGCGCGGCGCCTGCAGAACGTGGCGCCGCTCAAGCCTTCCGACCAGAGCAAGGCCGCGCGCGGCTACCGGCTCGCGGGCACGGCCGACGCCTGACGCGCCCTCGCCGAACCTTGCCCTGATCCCTTTCCCGATCCCTTTCCTGATCCCTTTCCCGCAGGCATCCGCATGAGCAAACCCACGAGCGCGCAGGCCGACCTGTTCGCCCCGGCCGCCACCAAGGCGCCCCCGCCCGCCGACGGCCTGGACGCCCAGGCCGCCGCGCTGCCCGCCGCCTGGCGCGAGCTGCTCGCGCCCTGCATGCACGGCGAAGGCTGGCGGGAACTCGCCGCCTTCGTCGACGGCGAGCGCGCCGCCGGCAAGCCGGTGTTCCCGCGCGACGTCTTCCACGCGCTGCACCTCACCCCGCCCGAAACGGTCAAGGTGGTGATCCTCGGCCAGGACCCGTACCACGGCACCGGCACGGTAGGCGGCCACGAGATCCCGCAGGCGCACGGCCTGGCCTTCTCGGTGCCGGACGGCGTGCGCGTGCCGCCGAGCCTGCGCAACATCTTCAAGGAAATCGCCGCCGAGTACGGCGACAACGCGGCGCCGCCCGCCTCCGGCAACCTGGAAGGCTGGGCGCGCCAGGGCGTGCTGCTGCTCAACACCGTGCTGACGGTGGAGCAAGGCCAGGCCGCCAGCCACGCCCGGCGCGGCTGGGAAGCGGTGACGGACTGCCTGATCCGGGCCCTGTCCGCGGCCCGCCCCAACCTGGTCTTCCTGCTGTGGGGCAGCCACGCGCAGGCCAAGAAGCCGCTGCTGGCCGGCACGCACTACGTGCTGGAAGCGCCGCATCCGTCGCCGCTGTCGGCGCATCGCGGTTTTCTCGGCTGCGGCCACTTCAAGCTGGCCAACGCGTGGCTGGCGCGGCACGGCATGGCGCCGGTCGACTGGCACGCGAGCCACGCTCATCAGGCCCCCGCGCGCTAGACCGTCGGCAGGCAGTCGAAGCTGTCGAACACGCCCGCGCCGGCTTCCACCCGCAGGCCATCGACCTGCGCGGCCGGCGGCCCGCCGCGCATCCACTCGCGCAGCGCCGCGAGCCGCTCGGGCGGGCCGTAGGCCATCACCTCCACCGAGCCGTCGCGCCGGTTGCGCACCCAGCCGCCCAGCCCCAGCGCGCGCGCCCGGTCCTCGCACGCGGCGCGGTAGCCCACGCCCTGCACGCGCCCCGTGACCACGAGGTGCCACGTTGTCGGCCGATGCGCCCACTGGGGTCCCGTCTGCTGTTCCATCTGCTTTCTCCACGCCGCCGCATGAAACGGCCTTGCCATGCGATATAGGTAAACTAGGTGGCTACCCTAAGCGTTACCAGTATGGGCAGGCCGCTTGAGGTAACGCCGACAGCACAGCGACGCGCCGGCACCCGGCCGGCGCCCCTCCGGAATCCACGCACGGCCGCCGCCCCGCACGCCGATCCATCCAGGCCCCGGGCCACCCGGTCCCGCCGGGCAACCGCAGCCACCGAACTTCAGCCAAGACAATGCAGCAAGCCGAACACGACAAGGCCAGCGCGCGCACCTCCCCTGGCTACGTCAGCCAGTTGCTGACCGCGCCGCCGAACCGCTTCGACCTGGCGTTGCTGCCGATCATCCTGGCGGCGATCGTGCTGGTGGCCTTCGCCGCGCGGCAGATGGACGTGCCCTACCGGCCCGGCGAGCCGCTGGACGTGCATCTGGACATCGCCTACCTGCCGTACTACCTGCTGCGCACCAGCATCCGCATGCTGCTGGCGCTGGCGGCGTCGCTGCTGTTCTCGTTCGCCTTCGCCGCGCTGGCCTCGAAGAACCGCACGGCCGAGAAGGTCATGGTACCGGCGCTGGACATCCTGCAGTCGATCCCCGTGCTGGGTTTCCTGTCGATCACCGTGACCGGCTTCATCGCGCTGTTCCCGGGCAGCCTGGTCGGGGTGGAATGCGCGGCCATCTTCGCCATCTTCACCTCGCAGGCGTGGAACATGGCGTTCAGCCTGTACCAGTCGATCCGCACCATCCCCAGCGACCTGGTGGAGGCCGCGGCCATGTTCCGGCTGTCCGCGTGGCAGAAGTTCTGGCGCCTCGAAGTGCCGTTCGCCATGCCGGGGCTGCTGTGGAACATGATGATGTCGATGTCCGGCGGCTGGTTCTTCGTGGTGGCGTCCGAGGCGATCTCGGTGTCCGGCAACGACATCAAGCTGCCCGGCATCGGCTCCTACATCTCGCTGGCCATCCAGCAGCAGAACCTCGCCGCGATCGGCTGGGCCATCCTGGCCATGCTGGTCGGCATCGTGCTCTATGACCAGCTGCTGTTCCGCCCGCTGATCGCCTGGGCCGACCGCTTCCGCTTCGAGACCCTGGCGCAGGAGAACGAGCCGCAATCGTGGCTGCTCAACCTGCTGCGCCGCTCGGAGTGGGTCAGCCTGCTGCTGGCGCGCACCGCCGCGCTGGCCGAACGCACGCTGGCCTGGGGCTCGGGGCGCAAGGCCACCGCGTCGCGCGGCGGCGACGCCCGGCGCGCGCTGTGGATCGAGCGCGCCGGCACCATCGTGATCACGCTCGTCGCGGTGGCGGCGCTGTACCGCGTGATGCACTTCGTGCGCACCGAGGTGGGCTGGGCCGAAGTGGGCCACGTGCTGTGGCTCGGCCTGCTGACGATGGTGCGCGTGGTGGTGCTGATCTTCCTGGCCGCGCTGATCTGGGTGCCGATCGGCATCCGCATCGGGCTCAACCCGGCGGCGGCGCGCATCGCCCAGCCGGTGGCGCAGTTCCTGGCGGCCTTCCCGGCCAACCTGATGTTCCCGCTGGTGGTCATGCTGATCGTGCGCTTCGGCCTGAACCCGGAGATCTGGCTCAGCCCGCTGATGATTTTCGGCACGCAGTGGTACATCCTGTTCAATGTGATCGCCGGCGCCTCGGGCATTCCCACCGAGCTCAAGCTGGCCGCGCGCAACTTCGGCCTGCGCGGCTGGCTGATGTGGAAGCGCTTCCTGGTGCCGGCGGTGTTCCCCAGCCTGCTGACCGGGCTGGTGACGGCGGCCGGCGGCTCGTGGAACGCCAGCATCGTGTCCGAATACGTGACCTGGGGCGACCGCACGCTGGTGGCCACGGGCCTGGGCAGCTACATCGCGGAGATGACCGCCAAGGGCGACTTTCCCCGCATCGCGCTGGGCATCGGCGTGATGGCGGTGTTCGTGGTGGGCTTCAACCGCCTGCTGTGGAACCGCCTCTACCTGCTGGCGCAGGAACGCACCCGTCTTTGATTGCGCTTTGACCCGATCTTTCAGCACCCGCACCGGAATTCCATCATGGCAAGCTCCCCCGCCACCACCGCCGCAACCGTAGCCGAACCCGTGGTCGAACTACGCGGCGTCTCCAAGATGTTCCGCACCGCCGACCACACCGACCGCGCCGTGCTCGAAGGCGTGGACCTCACGCTGCGCCGCGGCGAGATCGTCGCCATGCTGGGCAAGTCGGGCTCCGGCAAGTCCACCCTGCTGCGCATCATGGCCGGGCTGGTGGGCGCCGACCGCGGCGAGGTGCATTTCCGCGGCCAGCCGCTGCGCGGCACCGCCGAGGGCATCGCGATGGTGTTCCAGTCGTTCGCGCTGTTCCCGTGGCTGACCGTGCAGCAGAACGTGGAGCTGGGCCTGGAAGCGCAGGGCGTGCAGAAGGAAGAGCGCGCGCGCCGCGCCGAGGCGGCCATCGACATGATCGGCCTGTCCGGCTTCAACAGCGCGCTGCCGCGCGAGCTGTCCGGCGGCATGCGCCAGCGCGTGGGCATCGCGCGCGCGCTCGTGACCGAGCCCGACCTGCTGCTGATGGACGAAGCCTTCTCCGCGCTCGACGTGCTCACCGGCGAGACCCTGCGCGACGAGATGCTGGACCTGTGGGAAGACGGCCGCACCAACATCAAGTGCATCCTGATCGTCTCGCACAATATCGAAGAGGCGGTCATGATGGCCGACCGCATCGTCATCCTGTCGAGCGACCCGGGCCGCATCCGCGCCGAGGTCAAGGTGCCGTTCCCGCGCCCGCGCAACCGCGACTCCGCGCAGGTGCGCGGCCTGATCGACGAGGTCTACACGCTGATGACCTCACCGGCCGCGCTGGGGCCGCGCGTCACCGCGCTGGCGGCCGCCAGCAACATCGGCTACCGCCTGCCGGACGCCGACATCAGCCAGATGGAGGCCATCCTCGACCTGCTGTGCGAGGCGCCCTTCCACGGCCGCGCCGACCTGCCGCACCTGGCCGAGGAAGCCGGCCTCACCGACGACGACCTGCTGCCCGCCTGCGAGGCGCTGCACCTGCTGCAGCTGGCCACCATCGAGCGCGGCGACATCACCGCCACCGGCCTGGGCCGCGCCTACTACGAGACCGAGCCGCCCGAGCGCAAGGTGCTGTTCGGCAAGCAGCTGCTGCTGCACGTGGCGCTGGCCGCGCACATCCGCCGCGAGCTGCAGCAGTCCGAGGACGGCGAGATCCGCGAGGAACACGTGCTGCGCGAACTGGAAGACTTCCTCAAGCCGGAAGAAGCCGAGCGCGTGCTGACCATTGGCATCGAATGGGGCCGCTACGGCGAGGTGTACGAATACAGCTACAACAGCGGCATGCTGACGCTGCCGCGCGAGGAGCCGCTGCCGGCGCCCGGCGCCGGCGCGCAGCCCTGACGGCGGCGAAGCTGCAACGAAGCAGCGATGAAGCGGCGGCGCTAGCGCTGGCGCTGCCGCATGGCGCGGCCGATGGCGCCGGTGCGCAGCGCGATCTTGGCGGCGTCCTCGCGCAGCGCGCGCAGGCGGCGCTCGAGGATGGCGTTGGCGCTGCGTCCGGTGGAGCTTGCCGTGCTGCCGCCGCCCGGCTCGCGCCGGGCCGCGGTGGCCTTGGCCAGCTCGCCCGAGGCCGCGGCCTGCACCAGCACGTCGGCGCGGCGGCGGTCGGCGGAATCGGCCAGGCGCGCGCGGCGCGCGCTGGCCTCGTCGGCGGTGGAAGTGGCATCCACCGCCGCGTTGAGCACGGCCGCCGCCAGCGGCGCGGCGCCCGCCGCGGACACATGGCCCGGCCCCGCTTCGGCGCCGGCCCTGGGCATGGCGGGCCCGGCCCCGGCCCCGACCGCGGCCGCCGCCGCGGTGGCCGGCTCTCCGGGGCGCACGAATCCCACGCCGCGCCCGCCCGCGCGGTCGTCCTCCACCAGCCGCTCGCTCGCCAGCGCGAGGCTGTTCGTGGCGGCGTCGATGGCCTGGCGGATGGCGGCCTCGGCCGCCGGCACGTCGAGCTCGCCGTAGTGCTCGCGCACCTGGATGCGCGCCGCCGCCACGTGCGCGGCCACCAGGTAGTTCTGCACGATGAAGCGGCTCAGGTTGTCCACCGCGCGGTGCCGGCTCTTGGGCTCGTCGAGCATGCGCTGGAACGAGCCGATCAGCGCCGACAGGCTGTCCATGAACTGCTTGCGCTGCACGCGGTAGGCGAAGTCGTCCTTGGCCACGCGCAGCAGCAGGTCGCGCGTGGCGGCGATGTAGCGGCGGTTGGCCTGCAGCACGTTCTCCACCAGCGCGGGCAGCGCGCGGTACTCCCAGCTCGGCAGCACGAAGCTGAACACCGAGGCGATCACCCCGCCGATCACCGTGTCGATCAGCCGCTCGCCGGCCACCGTGGTGCTGCCCGGCAGCAGCAGGTTGATCTGGATGAGCACCTGCACGCAAGCGGCCACCGCGGTGTAGCGGTACTTGATGGTGGAGAACGCCGTGCCCGCCACCAGCGCCACGAACAGCACGCCGAGCAGCACCAGCGGCTGGTGCACCACGCGCAGCACCGCCACCGAGATCGCGCAGCCGATCAGCGTGCCGATCAGGCGGTCGTTGTAGCGCTGCTTGGTCATGCTGAAGTTGGGCTTCAGGATGACGATGATGGTCAGCAGGATCCAGTAGCTGTGCGAGACGTAAGGCAGGTGGTCGGCGATCCACAGCCCCGCGCCCACCGCCAGCGTGATGCGCAGCGCGAAGCGGAACGCCGGCGACTTCCAGTTCAGGTTGTCGCGCAGCACCTTGAGCTCGTAGCGCTGGCGCGTCAGGAACGGCGTCATGTCCGGGCCGGGCAGCACCTTGCTGGGCTCCACCGGCGTGCGCGAGGCCTCGTGCAGCTGCGCCACCAGCGCGATGGCGCCCTTGATCATGTCGAGCGTCTCGGCCAGCGCGGTCATCGCCGCGGGCGGGATGTGGTGATGGCGCAGCTGCGCGATCTCGGCCTCGACCGCGCGCAGCTCCTGGCGGTAGTCCACCTCGGCATAGGAGTAGCGCCCGCGCGTGATGTCGTAGGCGATCGACTCCACGTCCTGGCACATCAGCTGCACCAGCCGGCGCAGGTGGTCCAGCACCGGCGTGCCGGCGAAGGTCTGGCGCAGCAGCGGGTAGTCGGTGTTGGTGGAGAGGATGTACTCGTACAGGTCCAGCATGCGCAGGTGCGCCTGCACCAGCAGCCCGTCATGCGTGGTGCGGTTGCCGCGCAGCACCAGGTCGCGCGCGGCCTGCTGGCGCTCGGCCACCACGATCTGCTGGCGCACGAGCTGGTTGAACTGCGCCTCGTAGTCGTTGCCGGCATCGTAGAAGCCGGCCTTGATCTCCAGGTAGCCCGCCATCTCGTACAGCGCCTCGGCCAGCACCTGCTGCTTGGTGCGCCGCTGCGTGGCCCAGCTCACCGCCATCGCGTAGCCCATGTAGGCCACCGCGCCCGCGCCGAACAGCAGCGCGTGCTCCAGCGCGCGCCGCACCACGAAATCCTCGTTGACGGTCAGCGTCATGACGAACAAGGCCGAGAACTGCAGCGGCAAGGTCTTGTTGCCGTAGGCCGTCATCATGCCGGCCATGAACGTCACCAGCACCAGCACCAGCGGCATCACGCGCGGGAACGGCGTGGCCATCGCCACCGCCAGCGTGACCGCCGTGCACAGCAGCACGCTGGCCAGCATCTCGTTGAACTTGTGGTTCAGCGGGTTGGGCAGGTCCATCAGGCTGGTGCACAGCGCGCCGATCGACACCACCATCGCGGTGGGCAGGTCGGTGAACTGCATGGCCACCAGCGTGGCGCCGATCACCCCGGTGGCCGAGCGCAGGCCCCGGTAGACGTAGTGCGAGTAGATGAAGGTGCGGGGATCGTGCGCGTATTCCATGTGGCGGCTTGGGGCTGGCCTCGGGGCGGGACGCGGCCGGTCTTACTGGCCCAGCCAGCGGGCCCGCATGGGCTGGCGGCCGCCCTCGGCCGTCACCGTGTACTGCGCGGCCGGCTCGCGGGCGAAGGTCAGCGGCAACACGTGCAGCTCGTCGCGGCGGAACACGTGGCACTCGGCGCGGTCGCCGGCGCGGTAGCGCGCCAGCAGCTTGTCCAGCTGCCCGGGCGCCACGCGCAGGCCATCCAGCGCGGCCAGCAGGTCGCCCGCCGACAGCCCGGCCGCCTGGCCGGCGCCGCCGTCGAGCACCTGGGTGACGCGCACCCAGCCGTCCTCGGTCTTGGTCTTGATGCCGAGCGCGGCATTGCGCTCCGGCTTCGTGGGCGCCGCCTTGATGCCGAACGGCTTGAACAGCGCCGCCAGCGGCAGCTCGCCGGTGCCTTCGGTCAGCGCGCGCAGCAGCGTGCCCAGGCGCAGGCCAGTGACTTCATCGATGAGGGCATGGACCTCGGCCTCGGTCACGCCGCGCTGCTGCGCGCCCGGCGCGTAGAAATCGCTGCCGTAGCGCTGCCACAGCGCGCGCATGACGTCGTCGAGCGAGCGGCGGTTGCGGGTCCGGGCGCGGATGGTGAGGTCCAGCGCCAGCGCCACCAGCGAACCCTTGGTGTAGTAGCTGACGATGGCATTGGGCGCGTTCTCGTCCTGGCGGTAATACTTGGTCCAGGCGTCGAACGAGCTTTCGGCCACGCTTTGCTTGGTGCGGCCGTTGCCGCGCAGCACGCCGTTCCAGGCCTTGGCCAGCAGCTCGACGTACTGCGCCTCGGTGATGGCGCCGCTGCGCACCAGCATCAGGTCGTCGTAATAGCTGGTGAAGCCCTCGAACAGCCACAGCAGCGGCGTGTGGGTTTCCTCTCGCAGCCGGTACGGCACGAACGCCGCGGGCTTGATGCGCTTGACGTTCCAGGTGTGGAAATACTCGTGGCTGCACAGGCCGAGGAAGGTGCGGTAGCCCTCGGTGGCCTCCGCCTTGCCGCGCGCCGGCAGGTCCGCGCGCGCGCACATCAGCGCGGTGCTGGCGCGATGCTCCAGCCCGCCGTAGCCGTCGGTGGTGACCATCGTCATGAAGACGTAGCGGCGATTGCTGTCGAGGAACGGCGCGCGTTCGGTCTTCGGCTCGAACAGGCGGATCTGCGCTTCGCAGATCTGCTTGAGGTCGCGGCACACGCGCTCGAGGTCCAGTTGCGGCACGCGGCCGGTGAAGACCACGTCGTGCCGGGCGCCGCAGGCGACGAAGCTGCCCAGCGCGAAGGTGCCCATCTCGACCGGGTGGTCGACCAGTTCGTCGTAGTCGGCCACCTGGTAGCGGCCGAAGCCGTAGCGCTTCGCGCCGCCGCGGCCCGGCGCCTCGCGCATGGCGGTGGCGACGCGCCATCCGGCGTAGGCCTCGCCCGCGGGCGGCAGGATGTCCACCGTGCAGGGCTGGTGCTCGCGCCCCTCGGCGCACAGGAACACGGAACTGCCGTTGAAGAAGCCGTGCGTGGCATCGAGGTGCGCGGCGCGCACCGACAGGTCCCACGCGTACACCTCGTAGCTCAGCGTCAGCGGCCCGTCCACCGGCGCGGCCTGCCAGCTCTGCTTGTCGCGCTTGGCCAGCGCGACCTGCCGGCCGCCCGCGTCGGCGCGGATGCGCACGATGTTGCGGGCGAAGTCGCGGATCATGTAGCTGCCGGGAATCCACGCCGGCAGGTAGAACTGCTGGCCGGCGGGATCGGGGGCGTCCACCGTGACGGTGACGGCGAACAGGTGCGCTTCCGGTTGAAGCGGGGCGATGGCGTAGTGGATCGGCTTCATGAGCGTGATTGTAGCGCCATGCCCGCACGCGCTTCCGCCATGCCGCGCCGTGCCGCGCTGCGCTGGCGGCCGGCCGGGCCGTCAGGCGTTGACGTTCACCACCACGCGCCCGCGCATGCCGCCCTCGACGATCCTGCGGCCCGCCTCGATGGCGCCGGACAAGCCGATCTCGCTGGTGATGGCGCGCAGGCGGTCCGGCGCCAGATCCGTGGCCAGCCGCTGCCAGGCCTGCTCGCGCCTGGCCATCGGCGCCATCACGCTGTCGATGCCGTACAGCGTGATGCCGCGCAGGATGAACGGCGCCACCGAGGCCGGGAAGTCCAGCCCCTGCGCCAGCCCGCAGCACGTCACCGCGCCGCCGTAGCGCACCTGGGCGCAGGCGTTGACCAGCGTGTGCGAGCCCACCGAGTCCACCACCGCGGCCCAGCGCTCCTTCTGCATCGGCTTGCCGGGCTTGCCCAGCTCGGTGCGGTCGATCACCTCGGCCGCGCCCAGCGCCTTGAGGAAATCCGCCTCGGCGGTCTTGCCGGTGGACGCCGCCACGCGATAGCCGAGCTTGGACAGCAGCGCGATCGCCACCGTGCCCACGCCGCCCGAGGCGCCGGTCACCAGCACCTCGCCATCGCCCGGCGCGACGCCCGCGCGCTCCAGCGCCAGCACCGACAGCATGGCGGTGTAGCCGGCCGTGCCGATGGCCATCGCCTGCTGCGCGGTGAAGGCGTCCGGCAACTTCACCAGCCAGTCGCCCTTCAGGCGCGCGCGCTGCGCCAGGCAGCCCCAGTGCGTCTCGCCCACGCCGAAGCCGTTGAGCACCACGCGGTCGCCCGCCCGCCAGCGCGGGTGCGCGGATTCCAGCACCGTGCCGGCGCCGTCGATGCCCGCCACCATCGGCCACTTGCGCACCACCGGCGCGCGGCCCGTGATGGCCAGGCCGTCCTTGTAGTTGATGGTGGAATAGTCGACCGCGACCAGCACGTCGCCGTCCGCCGGCAGGGCGGATTCCTCGAGCGCGGTGACGGCGGCCTGGGTGGCGCCGCCGTCCTGGGTCAGCAGCAATGCCTGGAACGTCATGATGTCTCCTTCCGCGTCAGCGGATAGCGAAGGTCAGATGAACGAGGCGCCGGCCGACCCGGCGCGGCGCGCCGGGCATGGCCGCCGGCGCGAGAGCTTACTTCTTGAGGCCGGCGAGCTTGCGCTCGAGCGTGGCGGCGTCGGCGGCGCCGGGGATGCGCGTGCCGTCCATGAAGAACACGGCCGGGGTGCCGGTGATGTTGAGACTCTGACCCAGCGTCAGGTTGTCGTCCACGGGCGTCTTGCAACTGCCGTTGCCGGTCAGCGCCACGCGGTTGAGCATCCAGTCGCGCCAGGCCTTGGTGCGGTCGGTCGCGCACCAGACCTGCTTGGCCTTGACCTCCGAGTCCGGCGACAGCACCGGGTAGAGGAAGGTGTAGACCGTGATGTTGTCCATCTGCTGGAAGGTTTGCTCGATGCGCTTGCAGTAACCGCAGTTCGGGTCCGAGAACACCGCCACCTGGCGGCTGCCGTCGCCCTTGGTCCACTTGATGGCGCGCGCCAGCGGCAGGTCCGACCACTTGATGCGGTTCAGGTCCGCCACGCGCTCCTCGGTCAGGTTGGTGCCGGTCTTGGTGTCGACCATCTCGCCGTTGATGACGTAGCGCCCGGTGGCGTCGGTATAGACCACCTGCCCGCCGATATTGACCTCGAACAGGCCCGGCACCGGCGTCTTGCCCACGCTCTTGACCTCGGCGCGCCCGCCCAGCATCTTCTGGATCGACTCCTTGATGCGGTCGGTGCCCGGCTCGCTCGCCGCCACGGCGTGCAGCGCGAAGCCGGCCGCCGCCAGGCCGCCGGCGAGAGTGGCGACGGTCGCCGACAGGGCGGGACGGCGGCGCAGGAATTGCAACATGATGACTCCAGGTATCCGGTGATCCGGCGCGCGCTTCGGGACTCAGCCCAGCGCGCGGCCGATGAGAAAACGTTTGAGCAGCGGCTGGCCGCCCACCGCCCGCATGCCGGCATTGCGCACCGTGCGCGCCATGCCGCCCGGCAGCGAGAACAGCCGGTGCAGGCCGTCGGTGGCCGCCGTCAGCGACAGCAGGTCCGTGGCGCGCGCGCGCTCGTAGCGGCGCAGCAGGCGCAGGTCCCCTTCGCCGCGGAACGACTCTTTGGCGGCCATCACGCGGCCAAGTTCCGCCACGTCGCGCAGGCCCAGGTTCATGCCCTGCCCGGCCAGCGGATGCACCACGTGGGCCGCGTCGCCCACCAGCGCCACGTGCGGCTGCGCGAACTGCTCCGCGCGCTGCAGCACCAGCGGGAAACCCTGCGCCGGCGTCACGCAGCGCAGCGCGCCGAACTGCCGGCCCACCGCGCCGCTGGCGGCCTGCATCACGGTGGCCGAGAGCGCCTCCGGCGACAAGGCCAGCAGCTCCGCCGCGTGCGGCTCGTCGGCCGACCACACCATCGACACGCGCCGCCCCGGCAACGGCAGCAGCGCCAGGATCTCGCCGTTGGCCGGCTCCTCGTCCGCCATCAGCTTGGCCGGCGCGCCCAGGAACCACTGCCAGGCCGTGTCCTGGTGCGGCTGCTCGCATTCGAAATTGGCCACCACGCCAAGCTGACGGTAGCGCCGCTTGGAGACCGGGATATGACACTGGTCGCGCAGCCACGAGCGCGCGCCGTCCGCGCCCACCACCAGCGCCGCGCGCACCTTGTCGCCGCCGGCCAGCGTCAGCGTGGCGCCATCGTGGTCGCGCTGGAACGCCGCGGCGGTATCGTCGAACCAGTGCACCTGGTGCTGGAACCGCAATGCCGTATCCAGCACGCGCTCCACCTGGCCCGACTCGATGATCCACGCCAGTTGCGGCACCGTGGCCGCATACGCCGAGAAATGCAGGTCGCCCGCGGCCGGGGCATCCTCGCGCGCCGCGCTGGCGTCGCCGGACACCCGCATGTCGCACACCGGCTGCACCCGCGCCGGGTCCAGCGCCTCCCACACGCGCAACTGCGCCAGCAGCGCCTGCGAGCTGGCCGAGAACGCATAGATGCGGCTGTCCCACTGGTCCGCCGCCGGCGCGCTCGCCTGCGGACGCGGCGCGACCAGCGCCACCTGCATGCCCTGCTGGGCCAGCAACAACGCGCAAGCCTTGCCGACGATACCGCCGCCGACCACGGCAACCTGGAAACGGGAGGGAGATGGACGAGTCATGGCTGGATTATAGCCATCCCGGCACTTCGCCCGCGCCCGTCCCGTGCGCCGGCCAACGCCGCGCCGGACCGCCGCCGCCGGCCACCCCGGGCACGGTGCGCACACGCCCATCCGCTAGAATAGGGGTTTTGCTATTTCAAGCTTTCTACCATGAGCCTCAAATGCGGCATCGTCGGCCTGCCCAACGTCGGCAAGTCCACGCTGTTCAACGCCCTGACCAAGGCCGGCATCGCCGCCGAGAACTATCCGTTCTGCACCATCGAGCCCAATGTGGGCGTGGTGGAAGTGCCGGATCCGAGGCTTGCCAAGCTCGCCGAGGTCGTCAAGCCCGAGCGCGTGCTGCCGGCCGTGGTCGAGTTCGTCGACATCGCCGGCCTGGTGGCGGGCGCCTCCAAGGGTGAAGGCCTGGGCAACCAGTTCCTCGCCAACATCCGCGAAACCGACGCCATCACCCACGTGGTGCGCTGCTTCGAAGACGACAACGTGATTCACGTGGCCGGCAAGGTCGATCCGCTGTCCGACATCGAAGTGATCAATACCGAACTGGCGCTGGCCGACCTCGCCACCGTCGAAAAGGCCCACGCCCGCTACATCAAGCCCGCGCGCGCCGGCGACAAGGAAGCGCTGCGCCTGGTCGCCGTGCTGGAAAAGGCCCAGGCCGTGCTCAACGAAGCCAGGGCCGTGCGCACGCTCGACCTGTCCGACGAAGAATGGGCCGCCATCAAGCCGCTCTGCCTGATCACCGCCAAGCCCACCATGTACGTGGCCAACGTGCGTGAAGACGGCTTCGAGAACAACCCGCACCTGGACGCCGTGCGCGCCCACGCCGCCAAGACCAAGTCGCCGGTGGTCGCCGTGTGCGCCGCCATCGAAGCCGAGATCGCCGACCTCGACGACGCCGACAAGGCCGAATTCCTGGCCGACCTCGGCATGGAAGAACCGGGCCTGGACCGCGTGATCCGCGCCGGCTTCACCCTGCTCGGCCTGCAGACCTACTTCACCGCCGGCGTGAAGGAAGTCCGCGCCTGGACCATCCACGTGGGCGACACCGCCCCGCAGGCCGCCGGCGTGATCCACACCGACTTCGAACGCGGCTTCATCCGCGCGCAGACCATCGCCTATGAGGACTTCATTACCTACAAGGGCGAACAGGGGGCGAAGGAAGCCGGGAAGATGCGGGCGGAAGGGAAGGAGTATGTGGTCAGGGATGGGGATGTGATGAATTTCTTGTTTAACGTTTGATCAGCGTTTGAGCATCCTCAGCGGCCATCTCTGACCGGCTCGCAAGGGAAAAGCCCCGCAAGGCGTGAAGCCGGCGGGGCTTTTTCATTTGGGATGTTGCTGGCGAGCACCCTGCAGCCCATGCCAGTCGAGAGCCAGCAACTCGGCGTATAGATTGCCATCTATACGCAATTTGCGTATAACTTGAATCCATGAAAGCCGTCTTCGTCGAATTGCCCGCCTTCGCCCGATACCGGACCGCTTACCTGGATGATGATGAGTTCCGTGGACTGCAATCGGCCATGATGATCAATCCGGAGGCCGGCGATGTGATCGAAGGCACCGGCGGCCTGCGCAAACTGCGGCATGGTGATCCGCGCAGGGGCAAAGGTAAGCGCGGTAGCCTGCGGGTGATCTACTACTGATGGGACGGTGGCCGGCAATTCTGGCTATTCACCCTGTACGACAAGAATAAGTTGAAGGACTTGAGCGCCGACGAGAAGAAAGCGCTCAAGCGTATGTTGAAAGCAGAACTGGAAGTCAGGCGATGAAAAAACGGAACCTGTTTGCGGAAATTGCCGAGGGTTTTGATGCCCTGTCCGATGCGCGTACTGGCAAGCAGACACTGCGTACGCACGAGGTGGAGATGAAGCCGGCGCCCGAGATCACCGCCGGCGAACTGCTCGCGCTGCGGAAGCGCTTGCACCTGTCGCGGCCGGTGTTCGCCAGCTACCTGCGCACCAACCCCCGCACGCTGGAAAATTGGGAGCAGGGCCGGGCCAAGCCAAATGCCCAGGCCGCCCTGCTGATCCGCCTGGTCGAGAAGTTTCCTGATACGGTGGAACGGCTGGCGGCGGTGTGAGGGGATTAATTGGTCGGCGAGGGATTTGACCATCCTCCGCTCGATACCCTCGTGCTCGCCATGCCGATCTCGTGGAAGGGAACGCTGCAACAATACGCAGGCCGCCTCCACCGCGAACATGCAAACAAGACTCGCGTGTGTATCATCGATTTCATCGACTCCGGCCACCCCGCCCTGCTGCGGATGTGGGATCGGCGACGGCGCGGCTACCAGGCGATGGGTTATCGGATTCCAGCGTCTTCAATCGGAAACGATCTGGATTTCGAATTGGAGACTTCAGACGAGACAGATGCCCAGCGGACCACGGCCACACCGGACTGAGCAACGCTGCTCTCGGGAAATTCGCGGACTCAATCGAGTCGTTCAAGACCCACTCGGTGCAGCCGCAATTCATCTTGAGATGCTTCGCCAAGCAACTGCGCCCAGTCATCAGGCGGATGCCCGCTCTCCAACATCCTGCGAAACACCCGGTACGCGTCGTCGTTGCTCTCATAAGCACGCCGGGTGTCATCGTCGTTGACCCACGCGAATACGATGATCTTGCTCGGCGCGTGATAGCGAAAGAACAAACGGTATTGCTGGAAGAACTTCACCCGGAACCAGTGCTTATGGCTATCGCCAAGGGCATTGCCTTGGCGATATTCCGGCCGTGAGGGATCCTGCGGAATGACCTCGAACACCAACTTGGAGATGGCCGCCAGCCGCTTGCTGGCATTCTTCTTCATATACCCGGCCGGGTCCTTTTGCCTGAGCGATTCGACCTGCCGAGTCAACGCCGCGAACTGATCAAGGAACAGCGGATGTGCAAAGATCGTCCAGCCATTGATCAGCAATGGCGCAGACTTGTGCGCCCTCATTCGTCATCCGCCGACAGCGCAGAATCAAGATCGACTTCGACGCCACCGACCAGCGACTGGAGGCGATGCACCAGACTGGCATCAATTATCTGCAGCCGCTCCGGATGCGTGACGAGGTCGTGGGCAAGGAAGTCCAGGAACCGGGCGAGTACAGGATCGTCCTCCGTCTGTGCCTCGACCCGCGACAGCACGACCTCGCCGCCAGGACGAATGGTGTAGTGGATCCTGTCGCGCTTACCCAGGCCCAGAGCCCGCCGGACAGTCTCCGGCACGGTGGTCTGGTAACGATCAGTCAGGGTCGATTCGGCCTCGACGGTGGCGGACATGGGCGCTCCCATCAAAAGAAAAGAAACAACAAACAAGGTAATGCAATCGCATTACCAAGTCAATGCGAACGTCTGAAAAGATCCGCTAGACATGATGTCTGCGATGCTTTTGTTTCGCTGCGGTCGCCGTGCTACGTGCCGCACGTCCCTCCGCTATGCAACGCGGCCAGTTCGCTGACACCAACGTCTCGTTCACCAGCCCAGCCGCCAACGAAAGCAGCCGGCCCTGCATGTCATCCGGCTGCCTTTCGAGCGTACCCGCGGCAGCGTAATCGCTCGCCATCGAAAGCAGCGCATGAAGCTGGGCCGCCTTCTCGGCCGCAAGGCTGAGCGGGATTTCCGCTGGCGCATGTGCCGTCACGAATGTCCGACGCCTGTATGTTCGGCGGTGATACCAAAGCGGGTGTGCTTATGCATCGTATGTCCCCCTTTGTGCAACCAACACACGTTGAGAACATACTGGTTTCTGCTGGGATAGAAATCGCCCGATATGGGCGAACGAACGTCTGCACATAGAGTTGCCTCCTGAACCGTTCACACACTACCTGACGGTGGTCTTCCTACGTCCCCGAGACGCCAATCCCGACCGCGCTCGTTTCTGCGGCTAGCCCAGTATAGTGTTTGCTCTGTGCGTCAGCGCTGCTGTCGCAGCATTTGAGAATCGGCTCACAAGACAATTCCGAGCATTCGGCATACCGACTCTGCCGCCCCAACAAAAAGCCCCGCAAGTCCATCAACCCGCGGGGCTCCCAAGTCCAAGCAGCCCTTCAAACCAGCCGCTCAAACCCAAGCACAACCAACCTCAATCCGTCTCATACCGAGGCGACCGGGGCCCGAACAGGATGCTGCCCGGATGCCCGGCCGACAGCAGCCGCGTGCTCGTCACGCCGGCCACCTTGTGCCCGGCTTCGGTGACGTTGTTGAGCACCTGCTTGACCGCCGCGGCCACCAGCGCGCCGATCAGCCCGCCGCCGCTGTTGCCCTGGTCGTCCGTGGCCGAGGCGCTGCCGCTCCACAGCGTGGCGCCGGTCTTCAGGTCGACCAGCTTGGCGCTGGCGGTCACGGCCGTGACGCTGTTGATGACCATGTACGAGGTGCCGTACTTCGATACCGTGATGTAGAGCGCGGCGTCGGCGCCGAAGATCTCGCGCAGCTTGGCCGGAGCGACCTGGTGGATGTCGCCGGGGGTGGTGAGGCCGTTCTGCTTGAAGGTTTCGTCCACCAGCGCCACGGGCAGCACGTAGTAGCCGGACTCCGCCAGCGGGTAGGTGACCTGGGACAGCATGCTGTAGGTCGCCTTCACCTCGGGCGATTCGTTGAGCGGCGGCAGGACCACGATGGAGCGCGGGCGGCTGGACTTGAACGCGGTGTAGTCGACGTTCTTGCGCGGCGCGGCGCAGCCGGCCGCGAGCACGGTGATCGCGGCGGCGGCGAAAAGGCGTTTGAACATGGGCTTCATTTCTTGTCTTCACCCCGCTTGACGTTCTTCATCAGGAAATCGACATAGGTGGCCGACTCGGGGAACAGAGTCTTCTCGGTCTGGAATTCCTGCACCATCTGGTCGTCCTTGCCGATCTCGGCGTAGAGCATGCCCAGGTGGGCGTGGTAGCCCGGCGGCGGCGTGGCGCCGGCGGCCGCGATCTTCTGCATGTCGCGCTCGAGCGCTTCGATCTGCGCCTGCTTGGGCTCGCCCTTGAAGTATTCATAGACCTGGGGCTGGTAGCTTTCCCATTGGTACAGGGTCTTGGGTGCCGCGCACCCGGCCAGCAGAACGCTTCCCGTCAAGGCCAGCGCCACGGGGCGCCACGGCCGGTACTGCTTTTGCTTTTTGACTTCTTTCACTTCTTCTCCTCTTCGACAAACGAACCGGCCTGGCCGGTCTCACCGGCTTTACGGATTGCCCGGCTTCCACGCTCCGCTTTCGATGCCGCTGATCAGGTTGGTGACCGCTTCGCGCATGGCCAGGTCGAGCACCTTGCCGTTGAGCGTGGAGTCGTAGCTCTGCGTGCCGCCGAAGCCGATCACCTCGCGGCTGGACAGCGCGTATTCCCCGGCGCCCTGGCTGGAGAACACGACTTCCGAGGTGGCGATGTTGACCACGTTGAGCGCGACCTTGGCGTAGGCCACCTGCGACTTGCCGCGGCCGAGAATGCCGAACAGCTGCTGGTCGCCGACTTCCTTGCGGCCGAATTCGGTCACGTCGCCGGTGATCACGTAGTCGGCGCCCTTCAGGCGCTGCGCCTGGCTCTTGATCTCCGCCTCGCGCTTGATCTCGGCCATGTTGTCGCGGTCGAGCACGTTGAAGCGGTTGCTCTGCTGCAGATGCGTGATCAGCACGGTCTTGGCCTGGCCGCCGAGGCGGTCGATGCCGTCCGAGAACACGCCGCGCATGTAGCTCGAGCGGTTGTCGAACTTGCCCACGGCGATCGGCGTGCGCACGCCGGCGTATGGGCGGCTCGCGCTTTCCACTTTCTGCACCGGCAGCGCGGTCGACGTCTCCGTCGCGCAGCCGCCGAGCAGCCCGGCCAAGGCCACGGCCCCGAGCAGGTGCATTGCGCTGGATTTCTTGTTCACTAAGATTTCTCCTCTTCATTGCCCCATCAAACATCGGACTCCGCCGCGCGGGGCGGTCGCGGAAATCCGGACAACCGATAAGAGTAACGGCAGCGCGCCGCCATGCCCGCACCCTTCCATCGTCGGGTGTACAGGGCGAATGGATGGTGCCGGCGGCTTGCGGGAAATGACGAAATCCGTGCGGCGATCGCCTGGGCTGAACGTGCCGTCAAGGCACGCAGGGATCGAGGCGCAAGGCGCGGCTTTGCGCATCGCGCGCACAGCGTTGCGCCATGTCTTGAAGACGATACCAAGCAGGACCTGCGCGAATCATTGCGCGTTGTGGCAATGCCGCGACACGCAATCAGAGCGGTCTTATATAGCCATCTCGAAATAAAACGAAACGGGGTATCGCCGGGTGCGTGGCCGTGAATCGTATGCGAATGTCAGTTTCAGAGGGGCTGCAGGTTTTCGTCCCGCAGCCCTACCAGCAGTGCCTGCCCCTCAGCCCCCACACGGAACTCGCCGAAGCGCGCTTTCTCGAAGCGCGCGCCCTGCCCTTCCTGGAAGAAATAGGCGTCGGTCGATACCTGCACCTGCACGCCGCCCCAGCGCGACGGCACGGTCTGGAAGCGCAGCAGTTGCTCGCCCGCGGCGAGCGGCTCGCCGGCATGCAGGCGCACGAGGCTGGCTTCGCCGCGCGCGTCGCGGCGGACCACGGCGACCTGCTCGCGCTCGGCGGGCAGATCCTGCCGCTGGCGCGCCGCGCGGATGGCGTCGGCAATGGCGAAGTTCAGCGCCATGTAGTCGCCCTGCATCAGCGAGCGCGGATCGACGGGCGCCAGCCGCAGATAGACGGTGTCGCCGCGCGCGAGCAGGTGCTCCTTGGTGCCGACGGCGGCGGCGGCCAGCCCGAGCGTGAGCACCCAGGCGATCAGGATCCAGCGTTTCATGACGAGCTCCTTGCGCCGGCGCGTTGCAGCCCGGCGCGCAATGCCAGGACGGCGAGGCCGGCGCCGGCCAGCGTGGCGGACTTGATCAGCAGCGTCCAGTGCAGCGCGCCGTAGTACCAGATGAAGCCGCCGGCCAGCGCGGCCACGGCCAGCCCGAGCCACGGCAGCGAGCCGCGGCGCAGCGCGAGGCCGAGCGCGAGCGCGGCGGCAACGACTGCGGGCGCGCCGGCCAGCAGCGCGCCGAACAGCACCGCGCCCGCCACGGCCGCGGCGCGTATCGGGCCGGCCAGGCGCAGGCGGCCGCTCTCGGCGAGCACGAAGGCGGCCAGCACCGCGCCGCACAGCGCGCCGGCCATCCAGTATGGCGTGGCGCGGCGCGCGGTCTCGGCATCGAACAGGAAGGTGTAGGGCGTGCCCAGGCCAGTCACCACCAGCGCGGCGCCGAGCGCGAACAGCAGCGTGGCATCCGCGGCCGGCTCGAGCCAGCCGTGCCGGCCCGCGGCGCAGAGCCGGCCTTCGGCCCACGTGAATCCGGCCAGCAGGGCCAGCGCGAGCGGCGCCAGCCAGACCAGCGACAGCGCCGTCCATTCCCAGGCATGGCGCAGGTCCGGCATCATCGCCAGTTGCAGCGCCACCGCCGCGCCGCTCCACACACCGAGCGCGCACAGGAAGCGATGCAGCCGGTTGCGCACCAGCGCGTAGAGCACGGCTTCGAGCAAGGCCAGCGCGATCCAGAACGCGGCGGTCTCCAGCAGGCGGGTGCCGCCGTAGGCCTGGCCCGCGCCGAACGCCAGCAGGTTCTGCCCGCTGAGGCTCACGGCGAGCGCGAACTGTTCGAGCGCGATGCCGGTGCGGCTCCGGTACAGCACCGCCGCCAGCGCGATCATGGCGGCGCCGCACAGGGCCATCGCCACGCCGCTGTCGCGCGCGGCCACGAAGACCGAGCCGAGCAGGAAGGCCAGGAAGAAGATCGCGCCCAGCCAGCCGGCCGCGCCCATCAGCAGCCGCACCGCCCGCGGCGCGCGCGCCTGCGCCGGCACAGGCTGCGCGTGCACCAGTCCGCGCGCGACCAGGTCTTGCCACAGCCGCTGCACTACTTGCACCACTTCGCGCTGGTTGCTCATGCCGGCTCTCCTTGCGCGAAGGCCGCGTCGTGCTGGCGCTGGGCGCGCAGCAGCCACGCGGCGGCCGTGGCGGACAGGCCGATGGTCAGCAGCCCCAGCAGCAGGAACGCGCCAAAGCCCGCGTGGCTGCCGTCCAGCAGCACGCGCGCGGCGGCCGTCACCACCACCACGATGAGGGCGAAGCTGGCGAGGCTGAGCGCCACCACGTCGAACGCGCGCAGCCGGAACCAGGCCAGCAGTGCGCCCAGCGCCAGCAGCGCAAGGCCGAACATGGCGGCGTCGAAGCGGCTGTCCAGCAGGCTGCCGATGCCGAGCCAGCCGGCATACGCGCACGCCAGCGCGGCCAGCATGCGCGCGCCGGCCAGGCCGCGAAAACCGAGCGCGGGCAGCGCGGCGCGCAGCGCGAACCACAGCGCGAGCTGCGCCAGCGCGGCGGCCAGCAGGAACAGCGTGGTGCCGCGCTCGCCCGCCGCGCCGAACAGCAGGTCGAACATGCCGCCCACGCCCAGCCGCACGCTGCAGTAGCGCAGCAGCGCCACGTTGGCCAGCACGAGCACCAGCCACCAGTGCGGCGCGGCGCGCGCGGCCAGCGCCCACGGCACCGCCAGCAGCGCCCACAGCGCGAACAGTTGCCAGGCGTCGGCGCCGCTCTGGTAGACCTGCCCGATCACGGCCAGCAGCACACCGGCCACCACCTGCGCGCCGCACAGCGCGGCGCGGGCAGCCATGTCGCCGCCCGGGCGCAGCCACGCGAAGGCGGCCAGCAGGCTCAACGCGCCGGCCAGCAGTCCGAACCTGGCGAACTTGTGCAGGTCCTGCCAGTTGAAGGCGAAGAAGACGATCACGCCGGCGCACAGCAGCGCCGCGCCGAGCGCCAGCAGCGCGCGGTCCAGCCAGTGGCGCCACGCGGCGGCGTCGGGCTCGGCGCGCGGCCAGGCGGCGGCCACGCCGTCAGCGGCGATGGCATGCTGCTCGCGCCAGTCCGCCAGCGCCTGGCGCACGGCGCGCCGGTCTTGCATGCTTTGCATCGAGGATGGCTGCATGGGTGTCCCGTGTGATGGATACGCCTGTGCACTGTAGCAAACGCGCGCGCGGCCGCGCAGCTTTCCTTGCCGGCGCCGCCACCGCTTTGCGACCGCCCGGCGGGCCGGTATGCTGTGCGTTTCTCTACCTGCGCCCGCCATGACCCTCGGTATCCTCGCCGCCATCCACGATGAAGTCGACGGCCTCGTGGCCGCCATGCGCCACGACGACGCGCGCGCCACCGTGCGGCGCATCGGCATGCGCGACTATCACGTCGGCCACCTGTACGGCCAGCCTTGCGTGCTGGTGCTGGCGCGCATGGGCAAGGTGGCGGCCGCGGCCACCACGGTGACGCTGGTGCGCGAGTTCGGCGTGGACGAGATCGTCTTCACCGGCCTGGCCGGCGGCATCGGCGCGCGCACGCGCGTGGGCGACGTGGTGGTGGCCGACCGCACGCTGCAGCACGACCTGGACGCGCGCCCGTTCTTCGCCCGCCACGAGGTGCCGCTGCTCGACCGCGCCGAATTCCCCGCCGACCCGGCGCTGACCGCCGAATTGCGCGCGGCCGTGGACGGCTATCTGCGCGAGGAGCTGCCCACGGCGATTCCCGCCGATGTGCTGGCCCGCTTCGGCGTCGGCGCGCCCGCGCTGCACGTGGGCATGATCGCCAGCGGCGACCAGTTCATCGGCTCGCCCGCGGCCGCGGCGGAATTGCGCGAGCGCCTGCCGAGCGTGCTGGCGGTGGAAATGGAAGGCGCCGCGGTGGCGCAGGTCTGCCATGAATATGGCGTGCGCCATGCGGTGATGCGGACCCTGTCGGACCGCGCCGACGATACCGCGCACGTGGATTTTTCCGCGTTCCTGACCGAGGTGGCCAGCCATTATTCGGAAGGGGTATTGGGGCGATTCTTGCGCAACCGCAAATAAACCGATTCGCCACGGGCCACCGCGATAACCCGGGCAAGAATGCCGGTCAGCGCCGCCGCGCCAGCCCCCAGACTCCGACCAGCACGCCGGCGCCGGCGACGCCGGCAAACCAGCCCGCCATCTGCCCGTCCGTGAACCAGTGCAGCGCGCGGCCGCCATAGAAGGCCGCCATCGCGCCAAGCGCGCCGAACACCACGGCCGCCGGCACGCTGACCCGCCCCGAGGGGTGGAGCGAGCGCGCGGCGAGTCCGACCAATACGCCCACAATCAGCGTCCCAAGCATCACTTTTCCCAAGAATCCGTGCCATGACGCAGCGTTTGCGGCACGAGCGCCGGCGCCACGTGGCTCCGAGGATACGGTAAACCGTTCCCGACCCCGCCCTTCCGAAGCAAATTCTGCATCGGGCGTTATAATGTAGCCCGGTTCGGCGGCGCAATGCGCCGGAATCCGCCGCGTGGAAACCGCGCCGCAGATTTGCCTTTTGAAGCCCGCGCGGCAGCCAGCCTGGAGCATGGCACCCCGCGGGGCCCGGACCCAAAGACGTGTCCCCCACCATGCAACTGCTTGCGATCGGTATCAATCACACCACGGCGCCCGTCTCGCTGCGCGAACGGGTGGCGTTTCCGCTTGAGCAGATCAAGCCGGCGCTGGGGGCGCTGCGCACGCACCTGGCGGGCAGGAACGGCACCGAAGCCGCCATCCTGTCCACCTGCAACCGCACCGAGATCTATTGCGCCACCGACGTGCTGGTCAACGGCGACGCCGGCTTCGAGCACACGCTGCGCTGGCTGGCGCAGCACCACAACGTGCCGGCCGGCGAACTGGCGCCCCACCTGTATTCGCTGCCGCAGTCCGAAGCCGTGCGCCATGCGTTCCGCGTGGCCAGCGGGCTGGACTCGATGGTGCTGGGCGAAACCCAGATCCTGGGCCAGTTGAAGGACGCGGTGCGCACCGCCGGCGAGGCCGGGGCGCTCGGCACCTACCTGAACCAGTTGTTCCAGCGCACCTTCGCGGTGGCCAAGGAAGTGCGCGGCCAGACCGAGATCGGCGCGCATTCGGTGTCGATGGCCGCCGCCGCGGTGCGCCTGGCGCAGCGGATCTTCGAAAGCGTCTCGACCCAGCGCGTGCTGTTCATCGGCGCGGGCGAGATGATCGAGCTGTGCGCCACGCACTTCGCCGCGCAGACGCCGCGCCAGATCGTGGTGGCCAACCGCACCGTGGAGCGCGGCGAGAAGCTGGCCGAGCAACTGGCCGAGCAGGGCCTGACCACCGAGGCGATCCGCCTGTCGGACCTGGGCGCGCGCCTGCATGAATTCGACATCGTGGTGTCCTGCACCGCTAGCTCGCTGCCCATCATCGGCCTGGGCGCGGTGGAGCGCGCGGTCAAGCTGCGCCGCCACCGCCCGATCATGATGGTGGACCTGGCCGTGCCGCGCGACGTGGAGCCCGAAGTCGCGCGCCTGGACGACGTGTTCCTGTACACCGTGGACGACCTCGGCGCCATCGTGCGCGAAGGCAACGCCATGCGCCAGGCCGCCGTGGCGCAGGCCGAGGCCATCATCGAAAGCCGCGTGCAGAACTTCATGCACTGGCTGGAAACCCGCAGCGTGGTGCCCGTCATCCGCGACCTGCAGGCGCAGGGCGAGGCCATGCGCCAGGCCGAGCTGGACCGCGCGCGCCGCATGCTGGCGCGCGGCGACGACCCCGAAGCGGTGCTCGAGGCGCTCTCCGGCGCGCTCACCCGCAAGTTCCTGCACGGTCCCACCCACGCGCTCAACCACACCCAGGGCGACGACCGCGAAACCCTGCTGCGCCTGGTGCCGGGCCTGTTCCGCCACAGCAGCCACTCCGAGCGCTAGCAGCGCTCTGCCACCGGCGGCGCGCGTCCTGCGCGCCACCAGCCCTTGCCTGCCGCGGCATCTTGCCCGGACATGCAATCCCGACGCCGCCTGCCGGCATCCGCCCCAACCCAGTACGACCTCCGCTTCAGCGCGACCCTGCCCGGATACCCATGAAAGCCAGCATGCTAGCCAAGCTCGACCAGTTGTCCGAGCGACTCGACGAAGTCAACGCCCTGCTCGCCCGCGAGGACGCCACCGCCAAGATCGACGTCTACCGCAAGCTCACGCGCGAGCACGCGGAACTGTCGCCGGTGGCCGAGCAGTACGCGCAGTACCGCCAGGCGCAGGAAGACCTGGCCACCGCGCAGGCGCTGCTGGACGACCCCGAGATGAAGGAGTTCGCCACCGACGAGATCGGCGCCGCGCGCGCGCGCCTGGAGGCGCTGGAGATCAGCCTGCAGAAGCTGCTGCTGCCCAAGGACCCCAACGACGACCGCAACCTGCTGCTGGAAATCCGCGCCGGCGCCGGCGGCGAGGAAAGCGCGCTGTTCGCCGCCAACCTGCTGCGCATGTACACGCGCTACGCCGAGCGCCAGCGCTGGCAGGTGGAGGTGATGAGCGAGTCGCCCTCCGACCTCGGCGGCTACAAGGAAGTCATCATCCGCATCGCCGGCGACGCGGCATTCTCGCGCCTGAAGTTCGAGTCCGGCGGCCACCGCGTGCAGCGCGTGCCGGCCACCGAGGCGCAGGGCCGCATCCACACCTCGGCCTGCACGGTGGCGGTGATGCCCGAGGCCGACGAAGTGGCCGAGGTGCAGATCAATCCCGCCGACCTGCGCGTCGACACCTTCCGCGCCTCCGGCGCCGGCGGCCAGCACGTGAACAAGACCGACTCGGCGGTGCGCCTGACCCACATCCCCACCGGCATCGTGGTGGAGTGCCAGGACGACCGCAGCCAGCACCGCAACAAGGACAAGGCCATGAAGGTGCTGGCCGCGCGCCTGATGGACGCGCAGCTGCGCGCCGCGCAGGCCAAGGAGGCCAGCACCCGCCGCAACCTGATCGGCTCGGGCGACCGCAGCGACCGCATCCGCACGTACAACTTCCCGCAGGGCCGGGTCACGGACCACCGCATCAACCTGACGCTGTACAAGATCGAGGCGATCATGGACGGCGACCTCGACGAACTGCTGTCCGCGCTGGCGGCGGAACACCAGGCCGACCAGCTCGCGGCGCTCGGCGAGGACCATTAATCGCATGAATGGCCGCGCGGCGCCGCCATTATCGGGCGCCGGTTATGGCGGCCGGGGCCGCGATAACCCATCTCGCGACCTATAAATCGGCTCTTAACGAAAACCTTTGTATCTGTTGTAAATGCTTGAAACAGCACTGGCGTGACATATGCCGCTGTCTATAATCGATTTCGACCGAGTCGCCACACAGAGGGCGGCGTGTCGACCCTCCTAATGGACAAAAGGACGAAATCATGAAGAAATTGCTCGCGCTGTTGATGATCACCGCTGCCCTGACCGCCTGCGGCAAGAAGGAAGAAGCGCCCGCCACGCCTAGCGCCGACAGCGCCATGCAGAACGCCGCCGATTCCGCCAAGGCCGCCGCCAGCGATGCCGCAGCCGCAGCCAGCAATGCCGCCGACGCCGCCAAGGCCGCCGCCAGCGGTGCCGCAGCCGACGTCTCCGCCGCCGCCGAGCAGGCCAAGACGGACGCCGGCAACGCGATGCAGCGCGCCAAGGATGCCGCCAAGGATGCCGTGAACGCCGGCGCCGACAAGGCCAAGGACGCCGTCAACAAGTAATGCCGCCGCGCGGACAAGCGCGCTACACTGCGAACCCCGCCGAGGCACGCGCCAGGCGGGGTTTTCCTTTTTTCCGGCGCCCTTCCCGGCGCCTTTCCCGGCGCCCGTCCCGTCGTTTTTCCGGCACCCGCCTGTCACCCGCTTGTCATTCGCTTGTTACCCGTCCGCCGCCTGACTTTCACCCATGTCCAGCCCCGCCCCTGCCCAGCCCGCCGTCCTGCCTGAAACCGTCACGGTGCGCCATGCCCTGGCGCTGGCCACGGCGGCCGGCCTGCCGGCGCTGGAGGCGCGCATGCTGCTCACGCACGTCACCGGGCTGACCCGCACGCAACTGATCACGCGCGACGGCGACACGCTGGCCGCCACCGAGCGCGACCGCTTCGGCGCCCTGCTCGCGCGCCGGCTCGCCGGCGAGCCTGTAGCCTACCTGCTCGGCGAGCGCGAGTTCTTCGGGCGCCCGTTCCGCGTCACGCCGGACGTGCTGATTCCGCGGCCCGACACCGAGATCGCGGTGGAGACCGCGCTCAGGCTGATCGCGCCGCTGGCCGCGCCGCGCCTGCTCGACATGGGCACCGGCTCGGGCGCGCTCGCCGTCACGCTGGCCTGCGAGCGGCCGGACGCGGAAGTCTGGGCCACCGATGTCTCGGCGGGCGCATTGCGGGTGGCGCAGGACAACGCGCGCGCGCTCGGCGCGGCCAACGTGCGCTTCCTGGCGTCGGACTGGTACGCCGCGCTGCCGGACGGCCTGCGCTTCGACCTGATCGTCAGCAACCCGCCGTACATCCCGGCAGGCGACCCGCACCTCACGCAGGGCGACCTGCGCTTCGAGCCGGTCGACGCGCTGACCGACCACGGCGACGGCCTGTCCGACCTCGCCGCCATCGTCGCCGGCGCCGCCGCGCGCCTGCGCGCCGGCGGCTGGCTGCTGATGGAGCACGGCTACGACCAGGGCGAGGCCGCGCGCGGGCTGCTGGCGGCGGCAGGCCTGGCCGACATCTTCACCGCGCGCGACCTCGCCGGCCACGAGCGCTGCAGCGGCGCGCGGCGCTTTGTGGCGCCGCCGGCATCCGGCGGCGGCGCCTGAACGGGAACGGCTGATTCCGGTAAAATCGTTTCCTTCATGGCGTGCACTCCGCGCGCCTGCCGATTTCCCCCGCCTGCGGCCGCCGGCACGACCGGCCCCGCGCAACCGAAAGAGACATCATGAGTGACGTGCAACAAAAGATCGACCAGATCGTCAAGGGCAACCCGGTGGTCCTGTTCATGAAGGGCACCGCCCAGTTCCCGATGTGCGGCTTCTCCGGCCGCGCCATCCAGATCCTGAAGGCCTGCGGCGTGGACGCGCCGACCACGGTCAACGTGCTGGAAGACGAAGGCATCCGCCAGGGCATCAAGGAATACGCGAGCTGGCCGACCATTCCCCAGCTCTACGTCAACGGCGAATTCGTCGGCGGCTCGGACATCATGATGGAGATGTACCAGAACGGCGAACTGCAATCGCTGCTCAAGGCCTGAGCACGCGATGAGCGCAGCCGGTGATGCGGGCCGGGGCGCCGGCAAGCCGCGGCGCCTGATCGTCGCCATCACCGGCGCCACCGGCGCGGTCTACGGCGTGCGCTTGGTGCAGATCCTGCGCGCCGTGCCCGGCGTCGAGACCCACCTGCTGATTTCGCCCGCGGGCGTGATGAACCTCCAGCACGAGCTCGACATGGGCAAGGCCGAGGTCGAAGCGTTCGCGCACGTCGTGCACAACGTGCGCGACATCGGCGCCACCATCGCCAGCGGCTCGTTCGCGTCCCACGCGATGGTGGTGGCGCCGTGCTCGATGCGCACGCTGGCCGCGGTGGCGCACGGCCTGTCCGACAACCTCATCACGCGCGCCGCCGACGTCACGCTCAAGGAGCGCCGCAAGCTGGTGCTGATGGTGCGCGAGACGCCGCTGAACCTGGCCCACCTGCGCAACATGACCGCCGTCACCGAGATGGGCGGCATCATCTTCCCGCCCGTGCCGGGCTTCTACCAGAAGCCGCAGAGCGTGGCCCAGCTGGTGGACCACACCGTCGGCCGCGTGCTCGACCTGATCGACGTGCCGCAGACGCTGGCGCCGAGCTGGGGCGGGCTCAACGGCCAGGCCTGAGGCCGCGGCGGGCGCGGCCCCGTCCGCCTCAATGCCAGTAACGGTAGCGGCGGCCGCCGCCGTAGTAGCCG
>NZ_AQPL01000082.1:0-12286 GCF_000395345.1 Cupriavidus sp. WS
CGCCGCCGTAGTAGCCGCCGCGATAGCCGTAGTAGCCGCCGTAGACCCCCGGCGTCACCACCACCGCGGGCGCGGCATACACCGGCGCCGGCGCCACGGCCACTTCCCCGCCGCCGCCGTAGCCATAGGCCGGATAAGCCGGATAGACCGCGCAGCCCCCGAGCAGGGCGGCGCCGGCCACCGCGATCCCAATCATCCACGTTTTCATTTTCGTTGTCCTTTGCGGGCAGGTTATTGCCTGCCCATAAGAACGTTATACGGGGCGGGTCGGTAATACAGGGTCAATGTGCTGTAACCGTTGTTACGAATGGAAACGGGATGGCGTTTGTATGGGCCAATCGGGAAGAACGGGAAAAAGGGGAAGACGGAAGCGCCGTGCTTCCGCCATGTCCGCGCCATATCCGCACCATGCACGCGCGATGTCCGCGCCACGCCCGCGCCTCACACCTCGAACCGTATGCCCTGCGCCAGCGGCAGCGCGTCGCCGTAGTTGATGGTGTTGGTGGCGCGCCGCATATAGCCCTTCCACGCGTCCGAGCCGGACTCGCGCCCGCCGCCGGTGGCCTTCTCGCCGCCGAACGCGCCGCCGATCTCGGCGCCGCTGGTGCCGATGTTGACGTTGGCGATGCCGCAGTCGCTGCCCGCGGCGGACAGAAAGCGCTCGGCCTCGCGCAGCGACTCGGTGAAGATGCACGACGACAGGCCGTGCGCCGCGGCGTTGTTCAGCGCGATGGCTTCATCCAGCGTGTCGTAGGGCATCACGTACAGGATCGGCGCGAAGGTCTCGGTCAGCATGGTCTCGTGCTGGCGGTCGGTCAGCACCAGCGCCGGGCGCACGTATTCGGCATTCGGATAGCGCTCCGCCAGCACGCGCTCGCCGCCGTGCACCACGTTGCCGTGGCCGCGGCAGCGCAGCAGCGCGCCGGCCATCGCGGCCCCGGCGGCACCGTCGATCAGCGGGCCGACCAGCGTCGCTTCCGCGAGCGGGTCGCCCACCGGCAAGGTGCTGAACACATGCATCAGCCGCGTGGTCACGGCGTCGAACAGGTCGGCATGGACGAAGGCGCGGCGCAGCGTGGTGCAGCGCTGCCCGGCGGTGCCGGCGGCGGAGAACGTGATGGCGCGGATGGCCAGCTCGATATTGGCCGACGGCGCGACGATCGCCGCGTTGTTGCCGCCCAGCTCCAGGATCGCGCGCTTGAACTGCCCGGCGCAGGCGATGCCGACCTCGCGGCCCATGCGCGTGGAGCCGGTGGCGCTGACCAGCCGCACGTCGGCGTGCGCGACCAGATGCTGCCCGAGCGCCTGCGTGCCGGCCAGCACCGTGGCGATGCCGGCGTGATGGGGCGCGGCGATGTCGAGCACGCCGTCCAGCAGGCCCTGCACGGCGAGCGCGCACAGCGGCGTCTTCTCGGACGGCTTCCACACCACGCCGTTGCCGCACACCAGCGCCAGCGCCGCGTTCCAGGCCCACACCGCGACCGGGAAATTGAACGCCGAGATCACGCCGCACAGGCCATACGGATGCCAGGTCTCGCGCATGGCGTGCTGCGGCCGCTCCGAGGCGATGGTCAGGCCGTGCAGCTGGCGCGACAGGCCGACCGCGAAGTCGCAGATGTCGATCATCTCCTGCACCTCGCCCAGCCCTTCCTGCAGGATCTTGCCGGACTCCAGCGAGACCAGTTGGCCGAGATGCTTCTTGTGCTCGCGCAGCACCTCGCCGAAGCGGCGCACCACCTCGCCGCGCACCGGCGCCGGCACCAGCGCCCAGCTGGCCTGCGCCGCGCGCGCGCGTTCGATGCGCGCGTCGGCCTCGGCCGGCGTGCAGGCGGGCAGGTGGCCGAATGCCTCGCCGTCGATGGGCGAGCGCACCGGCAGCGCGCCGGCGGGCCCTTCGCCTTCGCGCCACGGCGCGGGCAGACCGATGGCCTGCCAGCAGGCCGCGAATTCCCTGGCTTTCATACCGTTGCCTCCTGGAGCGGGTGACAGGTGTAGTGTCGGCCGAAACGGTTGGCGAGGAAAGCGTCCAGTGGTATCGCCTCCTGCGGCACGAAGCCCTGCCGCGGCAGCACGCCGGTGGCCACGAGGTCGAGCGCGGCGCAGATGCCGGCGGCGGTGGTGAGCTGGATCGCGTTGAGGTGGCCGGCGGCGGTGTCGGCCCCGCCGATGCGCGCCGAGAACGACTCCTGCATCAGGCGCCCGCGCGCGCCGCCGCTGCCGGCGGCATGGCCGGTGGCGCTGGCGAACACGATCACCACGTCCTGCTGCGTGGCGGGAATCGCGCTGTCGAAGATCTCGCGCATCCAGTCGCGCCGCTCGCGCAGGCGCAGGTCGTTGAGCAGCAGTTTCATCACCGCGCAGTGGCCCGGATAGCGGATCGACTTGTAGTCCACGTCGCGCGCGCGCCCGGCCAGCGTCTCGGGCAGCGTGCCCAGCCCGCCGGAAGTGTTGAAGGCCTCGTATGCGATGCCGTCCAGCGCGAAGCTTTCCAGCCCTTCGAGCGCGGGCACCTCGACGCGGCGCCCGTCGACGATGGCCTCGCACGGATTGCAGTATTCGTTGATGAGCCCCTCGGTGCTCCACGTCAGGTTGTACTTGAGCGCGTTGCTCGGAAAGCGCGGCAGCGCGCCCACGCGCATCTTCAGCGCCAGCAGTTCGCCGCCGCCGCGCAGGAAGCGCTGCGCGAGCTCGTTGCCGACCACGCCGATGAAACCCGGCGCCAGCCCGCACTGCGGCATCAGCACCGAGCGCGCGCCCACCGCCAGCGCGCGGATGGCGTGGGTGGCGGCCACGTCTTCGGTCAGGTCGAAGTAATGCACGCCGAGGCTGGCCGCCACCGTGGCCACGCCCACCGCGGCATGGAACGGCAGCGCGTTGAGCACGGCATCGGCGCCGCGCAGCAGCGCCGCGCAGTCCTGCGCCCGGTCCAGCGCGCGGGCGCCGACCGCGATGCCTTCGGGCAGGCCCTGGAGCTGCGCCGGGTCGCGGTCCACCAGCGTGACGCGGTAGTCGCCGCTGTCGTGCAGCATGGCGGCGATGGTGCGGCCGATCTTGCCGGCGCCGAGCACCACCACGCGCAGCGGGAACGGGGAAATGCCCGCGGGGGATGCCGCCGGCGCATTGGCGGCCGGGGCCAGCAGGCTGGGCGGATCGAGCTTGCTCATGAGGTTCTCCTGTCGGTATGGCCTGTGTTCATTCACTTGCTGACTGAAGTATGGTGTCGGGCACAGTCGGAATGAACAGGCAAGATTGACGAAAACACCTCATAATCGAACGATTCGACAAGATGAATCGTCGAATCGTCATCCCCCTCCCTGCGACGCCGCGCCATGACCGAACTCGACCAGACCGACCGCCACCTGCTCGCGCTGCTGCAGGCCAACGCGCGCGAGAACGCCGCCAACCTCGCGCGCAGGCTGGGCATCGCCCGCACCACCGTGGTGGCGCGCATCGCGCGGCTCGAGCGCGACGGCGTGATCGCTGGCTACGGCGTGCGGCTCGGGCAGCAGATGGAAGACAATGCCATCCTGGCGTTCTGCGGCCTGTCGGTCATGCCCAAGGCCGCGCCCGCGGTGGTCAAGGCGCTGCGGCGCTTCCCGGAAATCGAGGAGCTGAATTCCGTGAGCGGGCCGGTGGACTACATGGCGGTGATCCGCTGCGACACGCACGCGCGGCTCGACAAGCTGCTCGACGAGATCGGCGCGCTCGACGGCGTCAACCACACCACCACGTCGATCGTGCTGGCGCGCAAGATCGACCGCCGCCGCGCGGCGGGCTGAACGCATCCGCAGACTCACTTCAGGAGAACAGCACGATGAGCAATCGCATCCGAGTCGCCGTGGGCGGCGTGACCGGCTGGGCCGGCGGCGAACTGGCGCGCGGCGTGGCGCACGCCGACGACATGACGCTGGTGGCCGGCCTGTCGCGCGGCGCGGCCGGCCAGACCCTGGCCGAACTGACCGCGCACAAGGGCACGCCCGGCGTGGCGGTGGCCAGCATCGACGAACTGGCCGCGGGCAGCTTCGACGTCTACGTCGAATACACCAAGCCCGACGTGGCCAAGCGCAACATCCTGCAGGCGCTGGCCCGCGGCGCGCACGTGGTGGTGGGCACCTCGGGGCTGTCCGACCAGGACTATGAAGAGATCGACGCCGCCGCGCGCCAGGCCGGCCGCGGCGTGCTGGCCTGCGGCAACTTCGCCATCACCGTGGTGCTGCTGCAGAAGTTCGCCGAGATGGCCGCGCGCCACCTCGAGCACTGGGAGATCATCGACTACGCCAAGGCCGGCAAGATCGACGTGCCCTCCGGCACCGTGCGCGAACTGGCCTACCGCCTCGGCCAGATCCGCGAGGCCAGGCAGGTGGTGCCGGTCGACCAGGTGAAAGGCCCGAAGGAAGCGCGCGGCGCCACGCTGTCCGGCAGCCAGGTGCACGCGGTGCGCCTGCCCGGCTACCAGCTCGGCGTGGAAGTGATCTTCGGCTCGGACGGCCAGCGCCTGCACCTCAGGCACGAAGCCGGCGACGGCTCCAAGCCCTACGTCTCGGGCGCGCTGCTGGCGATCCGCAAGGTCAGCGGGCTGCGGGGCGTGGTGCGCGGGCTGGACAAGGTGATGGAGGGGCTTTGAGGCTTTGAGGCACAAACCCCGGGGCCGCAGGGCCGCCCGACGGCCTACCAGCCCTTCTTGTCCCCCGCCTTCCCGGCCGGCGCGGCCTTCGCCGCGGAGGCGGCTTCCTGCGGCTTGAGCTGCTGCGCCATCGCCGCGTCCTGGTTCGCCATCAGCAGGCGCGCCTGCGGCAGCAGCAGTTCCACCGTGCCGGTGTTCGGGTCTTCGGGGATGGCGTACAGCTCCACCGTCAGCGGCCGCTTGTTCCAGCCGGCGTGCACGCTCTTGACCGGCTTGCCGGCCTTGTCCTTCATGTCCACCTGCTCGGCGCGGAACGGCTTGCCGTAGCGCGCGGTGAGGCTGTCGACGGCGGCCTGCTCGGAGCGGATGCCGTCGGTGGGCACGATCAGCCCGACCAGCGCGCTGCGGTCGACGAAGGCCACCACGTGCGGGCCGTCCATGAACGCGGGGCGCTTGTCGCGCGGCACGCCGACCTGGCGCATCACGCCGTCGCCGCGCAGTTCCACGCACAGGGCGGTCACGTCGCGGCCATCGGGGGTGCGCTTGTCGGCGCAATCGGGCAGGTCCGGCAGCGGGCCGCCGATTTCCAGGCTGTCCAGCATCGGCGCGAACTTGTCGGCGCCGTCCTTGGCCGCGGCGCCGGCCAGCGGCGAGAGCAGCAGCAGGCTGGCGGCGGCCAGCCCGGCGAGGGGGTATTTCATCCAGACTCCTGAGAAAAGCTGCGGATTGGAGCGCCCCCCGCGCGCGTGGTTCCGCCGGGGGCTATTGCGTCATACGCGACACCGCGTTGGCCAGCACCGCCAGCAGCACCAGCAGCAGGCCCCATAGCAGCAGGCGCGGCACGCGGCTGGGCGGCAGTTGCCGCTGCGGGGAGCGCGCGCCGCGCGGCAGCGGCGCGCGCAGCCGGGTGTGGCCGTGCAGGCCGCGCGTGTGCCAGACCGTGTCCGGCCCGAGATCGCGCACGGCGGTGCTCTCCTTGGCCGGCGGCCTGGGCTGCTGCGTGCGCGATGCGCGTGACGTACCCGATGCGCGCTGGGCGCCGCCGTTGCCGGACGGTCGTTGCGTGGCCATCTGTGCTCCCCGGTTCATGATGCCGGCGCGGATCGTCATGTGCCGCCGGTACACAGCGCCGGTGCGGTGGCCCGGGCGCCGCCAATGGTAAGGCAAAGCAGCGGCGGGCACCACGTCCTGAACGCCGCTTATGTGGCCGGCGCCACTTTCCGCGTGGCGGCCAGCGCTTCGCGGCGGAAGGCATGGGCGACGTGGTGGTAGAACGGGCTCGGGCAGAACTGGCGCGCCACGAAGGAAGACAGCAGCGCCGCGGCCAGCAGGAACACGGTCAGGTCCTGCGAGCGCGTCATCTCCATCACGATCACGCTGGCGGTGATCGGCGCCTGGGTGGCGCCGGCCAGGAAGGCGGCCATCGACACCAGCGCCAGCACGCGCGGCTCGGTAAGCGGAATGGACAGGTAGGCCACCACGTGCTCGAGCGCCGCGCCGATGCCCGCGCCGATGGCCAGGCTGGGCGTGAAGATGCCGCCGGGAATGCCGGCGAAATACGACACCACCGTCGCCGCCAGCTTGGCCACGCCGAACCACAGCGTCGGCGCCGACTCGCCGTTGATGAGGCGGCTGGCCTGGTCGTAGCCGGTGCCGAAGGTGGCGCCGCCGCTGGCCCAGCCGATCGCCGCCGCCACCAGCCCGCACAGCAGGGCGGCCAGCACCGGGTGGTCGAGCGGCCACGCCCGCAGGCGGGCCGGCAGCAGCGCCGGCAGGCCGCCGATCAGCGCCTTGGCGAACAGGCCGCCGAGCACGCCGTTGAACAGCGCGGCCAGCAGCACCGGGCCCCACGCATCGTGCAGCGCGAGGATCGGCGTCTTGACGGCGAAATACGGGTTGTTGCCGAAAATCGCCAGCGACAGGAAACCCGCCGTCAGCACGCCCGACAGCACCAGCCGGTCCCAGCGCACGGTGGTGCCGCGGCCCAGCTCTTCGATGGCGAACACCACGCCGGCCAGCGGCGTGTTGAACGCCGCCGCGAGGCCGCCGGCCGCGCCCGCGGCGATCAGCGCGTTGGGATGGAAGCCGATGCGGAAATGCAGCCGCTCCTGGCACCAGCGCCCCCAACTGAGCATGGCCGCCGCGCCGACCTGCACCGACGGCCCTTCGCGGCCGATGGACGCACCCGCGAGCAGGCCGCCCGTGGTCAGCAGCACCTTCCACATCGATTGGCGGAACGACACCAGCAATGTTTGCGCCGGGCCGGCCGGCGGCAGCCCGAACGAGGCGATCACCTGCGGAATGCCGCTGCCGCGCGCCTGCGGCGCCAGCCGCAGCGTCAGCCAGCGCAGCGCGGCCAGGCCCGGCGGCAGCAGCACGAAGGCCAGCCACGGCGTGGCGGCGGTGGCCCGCTGGTTCCAGTTCAGCGCCAGTTCGGCGATCCACGCGAACAGCAGCGAAAACAGCGCCACGCCGCCGGCGCCGCACATGAACACGGCATAGCGCAGCGTGGTGCGGGAGATGCGCCACATCTGGCGCGACTTGCGCCCGGCGGCCAGGCGCGCGCGGCGGCGCAGCGCGCGCAGGTGGGCATGCTCGGCGGCGGCGCGCGCCTGCGCGCGGGCTTCGGCGCCGGCCTCGCGCCCGATGTCCCGCGGCGCGTCCGGGCCGGCGCCGGCCTCCGGCTCGGGACCCGAGGGCGATGGCGGTTCTGGTTCGGGACGGGAGTCGGTCTCGGCGTCTTTCATGGAGCGGCTGGGGCGGAGAAATGCGGCGGGCGGCCCGGTGGGCCGGACACGCCACGGCGTCACGGCACTATACGCCGATCGCCGCGCCGGGTCCGCCGCCGGCGCCCCTGCCGCCGGCGCGCTCAGTCCAGCGCGATGTGGTTGGCCTGGATCACCGAACCCCAGCGCGCGCGGTCCGCGTCCACGTAGCGCTGCACCTCGGCGCTGTCGCGCGGGCGCTGGATCACCAGCCCGAGCGCGGCGAAGGTCTGGCGGAACGGCGCGTCGCCGGTGGCCCTGGCGGCGGCGGCCTGCAGGCGCGCGACGGCCTCGGGCGGGGTCTGCGCCGGCACCGCCAGGCCGAACCACGTGGCGGCCTGGAAACTGGGATGGCCGCTCTCGGCCACGGTGGGCACGTCGGGCAGCACTTCCAGGCGTTCCTTGCTGGTGACCGCCAGCGCCTTGAGCTTGCCGGCCTTGATGTGCGGCAGCGAGGTGCTGACCACGTCGATCATCAGCTGCACGTCGTTGGCCAGCAGCGCCGCCAGCGCGGGCGCGCTGCCGTTGTAGGGCACGTGGGTGAGGTCGATGCCGAGCTCGGTCTTGAGCATCTCGGTGGCCAGTTGCAGCGGGTTGCCGAGGCCGACCGAGGCGTAGTTCAGCTTGCCCGCGTTGGCCTTGGCGTAGCCGGCGAACTCGCGCACGTTGGCGGCCGGCACCTGAGTGTTGGTCACCACCACCAGCGGGATCTCGGCGGCGACCGAGATCACCTTGAAGTCGCGCCGGGCATCGTAGCCGACCTTCTTGTAGAGCATCGGGTTGAGCACCATGCTGGCGTTGCTGGCCAGCAGCACGGTGTAGCCGTCGGCGGGCGCGCGCGCCACGCTGGTGGCGGCGATCATGGTGTTGGCGCCGGGGCGGTTCTCCACCACCACCGGCTGCCTGAGCTCGCGGCCCATGCCGTCGGCCAGCGCGCGCGCCAGCTGGTCGGCCGAGCCGCCGGGCGTGTACGGCACCACCAGCTTGACCGGCCGGTCGGGAAAGGCGCCCGCCGCGGCGAGTTGCGCGCAGGCCAGCGCGCCCGCGCCGAGCACGGCGCGCCATGTGGAAATCCAGCGTTGCATTTGGTTGTCTCCTTCTTTTTTATGATCTGCCTTGCGGTTTGCCGGCTTGCGCCGCCGGCAGGCGTGCCGCCGCCGCTCACACGCGGCGCGCGCGGCCCTCCCAATATTTGTCGCGCAGGCGGCGCTTGGCCAGCTTGCCGGTGTCGTCGCGCGGCAGTTGCGCCTCCACCACGATGGTGCGCGGCACCTTGAAGCCGGACAGGCGCTGGCGCAGCCATTCGATGATGGCGCCCTCTTCCAGCCCGGCGCCGGGCACCGGCTGCACCATCGCCAGCAGGCGCTCGCCGTATTCGTCGTCGGGCACGCCGAACACCACGCAGTCGGCCACGCCGGGATAACGCACCAGCTCGTGCTCGATCTCCGCCGGGTAGATGTTCACGCCGCCGGAGATCACCATGTCGGAGGCGCGGTCGCAGATGAACAGGTAGCCGTCCGCGTCCAGGTAGCCCATGTCGCCGAGGCTGACCAGGCCGCCGCGGTCGATGGCCTGGCGCGCCGCTTCGTTGTTGCGGTAGGTGAAGTCGGGGTAGGCCGGCTGGCGCACGTAGACCAGGCCGATCTCGCCGGGCGCGCAGGGCGAGCCGCGCTCGTCGAGGATGCGCACCTCGCCGTCGTCGACCGCGCGGCCGGCGGTGCCGGGCTTCGCGGCGGCGTCGGCGGGCGTGGCCACGGTGATCATGCCGGCTTCGCTGGAGGCGTAGGTTTCGTGGATGACCGGGCCGAACCAGTCGAGCATGGCGCGCTTGACCTCGGGCGCGCACGGCGCGCCGGTGGAGGCGACGAAGCGCAGCGAGGACAGGTCGTAGCGCGCGCGCACCTCGGGCGGCACCTTGAGCATGCGCACGTACATGATGGGCACCAGGTACAGCACGTCGATGCGGTGCCGCTCCACCAGCGCCAGCACCTGCTCCGGATCGAAGCGCGCGCACAGCACCAGGCGCTCGCCCATCTGCAGCGCGTTCTGGATGAACACGCCGGGCGCGCTGTGGTACAGCGGCGCGGCCATCAGCGCGCGGCAGCCCGGCACGATGCCCATCGTCTGCGCCACCACCGAGCGCATGCGCTCGAGCTGCGCGTCGAGCCGCTCCAGCGGGATCGGCGCGCGCAGCACGCCCTTGGGCCGGCCGGTGGTGCCGGAGGTGTAGGCCATGTGGCCGCGCGGCGCCACGCGCGGGCCGTCGTAGGGCGGCTGCGCGGCAAGCCAGTGGTCGTAGTCGATGGCATCCGCCGGCACCGGCGCGCCGGCCTCGGCCAGCGCCAGCACCGGCACGCCGGCGGGCACCACGGCGCGCACGCCGTCGAGCAGGCCGGCATGGACGATCAGCGCGCGCGCGCCGCTGTCGGCCAGCAGGAAGCGGACTTCCTCGGCGGTGAAGTGCCAGTTGATCGGGCAGTAGTAGGCGCCGGCGATGCGGCAGGCGTGCACGATGTCGGCAAAGGCGGGGTCGTTGCGCAGCAGCACGCCAACCACGTCGCCCTCGCCCACGCCCAGCGCGCGCAGGCCGCCGGCCAGGCGCGCGCCGCGCGCGAGCAGCGCGTCGCCGCCGCGGTGGAGGTCCTCGAACCAGAGATCGGCGGCCATCAGTCGGCTCCGGCGGCGGCGGGCGCGCCGACCGTGCGGGCGGCGCGGTCGGCGGCGTTCTTCGCGGCGATGCGTTCGCGCGCGGCCTGCCACTCGGCGTCGCCCCAGTCCAGGTACTGCGTGAAATACGCGCCGTTGGCGAAATGGTCGCCGCCGTCCAGCGCGATGGTCTGCCCGTTGATCCAGGTGTTGTCCGGCGCCAGCAGGAAGGCGGCCAGGTTGCCGATGTCCTGCGGCTGGCCGAGGCGGCCGGTGGGATTCTGCGCGGCAAGCTGGTCCTGCTGCGAATCCCGCGGGCGCAGCCGCGAGCCGGCGCCTTCGGTCGGGATCACGCCCGGCGCGATGGCGTTGCAGCGGATGCCGTGGCGGCCCCACTCCACCGCCAGCGACTTGGTCATGGCGTCCACGCCAGCCTTGGACATTGCCGACGGCACCACGAACGGCGAGCCGGTCCAGACCCACGTCACCACGATCGACAGCACCGCGCCCGGGTGGCCGTCGCGGATCCAGCGCTTGCCGACCGCCTGGGTGGTGTAGAAGGTGCCGCGGAAGACGATGTCGGAAATCGCGTGGAAGCCGTTGGGCGAGAGGTCCTCGGTGCGGCTGATGAAGTTGCCGGCGGCGTTGTTGACGAGGCAGTCGAGCGGGCCGTGGGCGCGCCAGATGGTCTCGATCATGGCGTCCACGGCGGCGGCGTCGCGGATGTCCACCGCGTGCGTCGCCACCTTGGCGCCGTGGCGGCCGCGCAGCATTGCCGCAGCCTCGTCGAGCACCGGCAGGCGGCGCCCGCACAGGTGCAGCTCGGCGCCCAGCCCGGCCAGGCGGTCGGCCATCGCCAGGCCCAGCCCGGTGCCGCCGCCCGTGACCAGCACGCGCCGGCCGGCGAAAAGATCGTCCTTGAACATCGTTGTCTCCTGTCTGGCCCCGCGCATGCCAGTCCGGCGGGGGAGCACTCACTGTAGTCCCGGCACGCGGCATCGACAATTCCCGACAGCTGACTCACAATGTTGCGCCACAAGTGACAATCCCCCAGGGAATCCCGGATGGACCTCAACCTGATCCAGGCTTTCGTCGACATCGTCGAGGCCGGCAACTTGTCCGAGGCGGGCCGCCGGCGCGACGTCACGCGCTCGCAGGTCAGCCGCCAGCTGCGCGAGCTGGAGCAGCAGGCCGGCGCCCAGCTGCTGCGCCGGACCACGCGCCGGCTGGAGCTGACCGAGCCGGGCCGCTCGCTCTACCAGCACGGCCTGCGCATCCTGCAGGAGGTGGCGCTGGCCCAGGCCGAGATCGACAGCCTGGGCAAGACGCTGCGCGGGCACGTGCGCCTGAGCGTGCCGTCCGGGCTCGGCGACACCTTCATCGCGCCGCTGCTGCTGGAGTTCGCCGGCGAGCATCCCGGCATCACGCTGCGCGTGTTCTTCGCCAACCGCGTGGTGGACCTGATCGCCGCCGAGATCGACGTGGCGCTCAGGGTCACGTCGCGGGCGCAGCAGGATTACGTCGCGCGCGACATCTGCGCGATCGAGTGGCAACTGTTCGCCTCGCCCGCCTACCTGGCGCGCACCGGGCCGCTGCACGCGCCGGCCGACCTGGCGCGCTGCCAGTTCCTGTGCCCGCCCTACCCGGCGCGGCGCTTCGTGCTCACGCTGGACCGCGGCGAGCAGCGCGAGCAGGTGGCGCTGGCGCCCTACCTGCAGTCCGAGCATTTCCCGTTCCTGATGCGCGCGGTGCGCGAAGGCCACGGCGTGGGCCTGCTGCCGGCCTATGCCGGCTGGGACGACGTGCGCGCCGGCCGCATGGTGCGCGTGCTGCCCGAATGGCACGCCGAAGGCCTGGGCGACCGGCTGTACATCATCACCACGCCCAACCTGCATCCGTCGATGGCCACGCGCGCGCTGATCGACTTCCTGCGCGAGCGCATCCCGGCGCTGGACGTGTTCGCCGGCCAGGGCGGCGGGCCCGCCGCGTGACGCCGCGCGCCGCGCGCCAAGCGAAGGCCATGTGAACAATTCGCTGCGCGCTCTTGAATCCGCGCGCAGCCAGCCTCAGCTACGGGATTCGCGCGCGGCGCGGCAAGACGGCGCCGCCGCGCGCCCGCCGGACCCGGCATGCGCCGGATCCGCCTCAAACTCCCTGGAGGTGGCATGCCCCCTCGCACCACCGTTTTCGTGGCCGCCCTCGTGGTCGGCCTGCTCCACATCTATATCGGCGTGCGCCTGCTGCCCGACCT
>NZ_AQPL01000083.1:0-12530 GCF_000395345.1 Cupriavidus sp. WS
CCTGCCGGTCGCTTTCGCCGTCAAGGCGCTCGCCGTGGCATGGCTGGCGCTGTCGTGGCCGCTGATCCCGGCCGGCCTGCTGGCGCGGCGCCTGGACCAGCCCTGGTCCGACGCGCTCACCTGGGTCGGCATGCTGGCGATGGGCTTCTTCTCGTCGCTGCTGGTGCTGACGCTGGCGCGCGACGTGGCGCTGCTCGGCAGCGCCATCGCGGGCTGGCACCCAGACTGGCTGCTGCCGCGCACGGCCGCCGCGGTGCCGCTGCTGGCGCTGGTGGTCACGGCGCTGGGCTTCTTCAACGCGCGGGGGCTGGCGCGCGTGGTGGAGGTGGAAGTGCCCATCGCCGGCCTGCCCGACGCGCTGCACGACTTCACCATCGTGCAGATCAGCGACATCCACGTCGGCCCCACCATCAAGCGCCCCTACCTGGAGCGCATCGTGGCGCGCGTCAACGGGCTCAAGCCGGACGCCATCGCCATCACCGGCGACCTGGTGGACGGCACCGTGCGCGAGCTGGCGCACCACACCGCGCCGCTGGGCAGCCTGCAGGCGCGCCACGGCACCTACTTCGTCACCGGCAACCACGAGTATTACGCCGGCGCCGATCCGTGGATCGCCGAGCTGCGCAGGCTGGGCCTGCGCGTGCTGATGAACGAGCACGTGGTGATCGGGCAGGACGAGGACGCGCTGGTGCTGGCCGGCGTGACCGACTACACCGCGCACCGCTTCGACGAAAGCCACCGCAGCGACCCCGCGCGCGCGCTCGAAGGCGCCCCGCCGGTGGCCGCGGCGCGCGTGCTGCTGGCGCACCAGCCGCGCACCGCGCCGGCTGCCTCCGCCGCCGGCTTCGACCTGCAGCTGTCCGGGCACACGCACGGCGGCCAGTTCTGGCCGTGGACCCTGTTCGTGCCGATGCAGCAGCCGTATGTCGCCGGACTCAAGCGCCATGAGGCGATGTGGGTCTACGTGAGCCGCGGCACCGGCTACTGGGGACCGCCGAAGCGCTTCGGCGCGCCGTCGGAGATCACGCGGCTGCGGCTGGTGAGGAAGTAGGCTGCACCCGGACGAAAAAAGGCCTCGCGCAATGCGAGGCCTTTTGCTGCCGGCAACGCCGGTTTGCCGCTCTGTTGTCACCCCTCTCCCATTTCATGGAGAAGGGAGCAAACCGTTCCCTGCGAAACGCCGGCTTCAGCGCGCGATCGGCTTGTAGCGGATGCGCTTGGGCTTGGCGCCTTCCTCGCCCAGGCGGCGCTTCTTGTCCGCCTCGTATTCCTGGTAGTTGCCCGGGAAGAACTCCACGTGCGACTCGCCTTCGAAGGCCAGGATGTGGGTGGCGATGCGGTCCAGGAACCAGCGGTCGTGGGAGATCACCATCACGCAGCCGGCGAATTCCAGCAGCGCGTCTTCGAGCGCGCGCAGCGTTTCCACGTCGAGGTCGTTGGACGGCTCATCCAGCAGCAGCACGTTGCCGCCGGCGATCAGCGTCTTGGCCAGGTGCAGGCGGCCGCGTTCGCCGCCCGAGAGCGTGCCCACGTGCTTCTGCTGGTCCGAGCCCTTGAAGTTGAAGCGGCCGATGTAGGCGCGCGACGGCGTTTCGTAGCGGCCCACGGTCAGCATGTCGGCGCCGCCGGAGATTTCCTCGAACACGGTCTTGCCGGCGTCGAGCGCGTCGCGGCTCTGGTCCACGTAGGCCAGCTTGACGGTCGGGCCGACCTTGATCTCGCCGCTGTCCGGCGTTTCCTTGCCAGTCAGCATGCGGAAGAAGGTCGACTTGCCGGCGCCGTTCGGACCGATGATGCCGACGATGGCGCCGGGCGGCACCTTGAAGCTGAGGTTGTCGATCAGCAGGCGGTCGCCGTAGCCCTTGCTCACGCCGTCGAACTCGATGACCTCGTTGCCCAGGCGCTCACCCACCGGGATGAAGATTTCCTGGGTTTCGTTGCGCTTCTGGTATTCCTGGCTGTTCAGCTCGTCGAAGCGGGCCAGGCGCGCCTTGGACTTGGCCTGGCGGCCCTTGGGGTTCTGGCGCACCCACTCCAGTTCCTTGTTCAGCGCCTTCTGGCGCGCCGACTCGGTCGACTCTTCCTGCTTCAGGCGCGCTTCCTTCTGGTCCAGCCAGGAGCTGTAGTTGCCCTTCCACGGAATGCCGTGGCCGCGGTCCAGTTCCAGGATCCATTCGGCGGCGTTGTCGAGGAAGTAGCGGTCGTGGGTCACGGCCACCACGGTGCCCGGGAAGCGCGTGAGGAACTGTTCGAGCCAGTCCACCGATTCGGCGTCGAGGTGGTTGGTCGGTTCGTCGAGCAGCAGCATGTCGGGGCGCGACAGCAACAGGCGGCACAGCGCCACGCGGCGCTTCTCGCCGCCGGACAGGTTGCCGACCTTGGCGTCCCACGCCGGCAGGCGCAGCGCGTCGGCGGCGATCTCCAGTTGCAGCTCGGCGTTGTTGCCGTCGCTGGCGGCGAGGATCGCTTCGTACTTGGCCTGCTCGGCGGCCAGCGCGTCGAAGTCGGCATCGGGCTCGGCATACGCGGCGTAGATCTCGTCGAGCTTCTTGCGCGCCTCGAACACGCCGCCCAGCGCCGCCTCCACCGATTCGCGCACGGTCTGCTCGGGATCGAGCTGCGGCTCCTGCGGCAGGTAGCCGATGTTCAGGTTCGGCATGGGCGTGGCTTCGCCCTCGATTTCTTTGTCGATGCCGGCCATGATCTTGAGCAGCGTCGACTTGCCGGAGCCGTTCAGGCCCAGCACGCCGATCTTGGCGCCCGGGAAGAAGGACAGCGAGATGTCCTTGAGGATGTGGCGCTTGGGCGGAACGATCTTGCCCACGCGGTTCATCGTGAAAACGTACTGTGCCATGCGAGTCCGGGAAGTGTGTATGGGAATGGCGGCAGTGTAGCAAAACGCCCTGCCCGCCCGCGCCCCTCGGATGCATGCCTGCATGCGGCTGGCGGCCGCGCCCTTGCAAACGGCGGCCGGCACGCCATGTATCATCTTGCCTTTGCCGGCGCGGGCCGTTTTTGCCCCCGCGCCGCCATCCGCCACAAGCCAGGAATCCAGCCGCAGCATGAGCAAACCCGCCCGCACCCTCACTTTCAAGTGCCACAAGTGCACCAAGCCCGTCACGCTGTTTCTGCAGAAGGCTTCGGCGTGCGCGCACATCCAGCCTTACCAGGGCTGGTGCAAGTGCGGCGAATTGATGCGCCACGCCACCGGCGAGCAGGATGCCGTGCAGACCTTCGTCAGCACCGGCGAGATCGCTCACCATCATCATCATCACCATCACTGAGCCGCGGTGAGCCAGGCCAGCAGCCCCGCTTTCGCCAGCACTTTCGCCGGCAACACCTGGCGCCCCGGCGCCAAGGACCCGCTGCGCTTTCTCGGCGGCTATCCGCCCGACGTGCTCGAGCAGGTGCGCCAACTGGTCGCCGCCAACCGGCTCGGCGAGCATCTGGCCAGGAAGTACCCCGCGCGGCACGCCGTGCAGACCGATCGTGCCCTGTATGAATACGCCGGCGAGCTGAAACAGGCATTCCTGCGCAGCGCCCCGCCGCTGCACAAGGTGGCCTTCGACGCCAAGATCGACACCGTGCATCGTGCGCTCGGCCTGCACACCGCGATCTCGCGCGTGCAGGGCGGCAAGCTCAAGGCCAAGAAGGAAATCCGCGTGGCCTCGGTGTTCAAGGAAGCGCCGCCGGAATTCCTGCGCATGATCGTCGTGCACGAGCTCGCGCACCTGAAGGAAAGCGATCACAACAAGGCGTTCTACCGGCTCTGCGAGCACATGGAGCCGGCCTACCATCAGCTCGAGTTCGACACGCGGCTGTACCTGGCGTGGCGCGAGCTCGACGCCGCGCGGGGCTAGCGGCTGCCCGCGACCACGGTCTTGCGGTAGCTGCCCGGCGCCGCCTGCCGGTGCAGCACGCACACCTGCACCTCGCCCGCGGGCGCGGCCTTCTCCACGCAAGCCGCCAGACGCGCCAGTATCAGGTCCGCCATCGCGGCCTGCATCGCCTCGGGGCGCGCGTTGGTCATCACGAGATGCGCCACCAGGAAGCCGGTGGCGGCATCGCCGCCGACCAGCGCGGCCTCCGCCACCAGCACGCGGCTCTTGAAGTCCTCCAAGCGCGCGTAGCCCAGCGCCGCCATCTCGCGGTGCAGGCCGGCAAAGACGCCGGGGAAATCGATGCGGCCGGCCAGTTGCCGCGTGGTCTCCACGATCAGGTGCGGCATGGTCAGTCCGCCTTGACCGCGGCGGCGGTGACGGTGCGCGTCCAGCTTGCCTGGGCCTGCGCCAGGAACTGGCGGAAACCGGCCGCGTCGAGCGGGCGGGCCTCCACGCCGAGCGCGAGCAGGTGCTCCTGCACCGGCTTGTCGGCCAGCACGGCGTTCAGCTCGCGGTTCAGCCGCGCGAGGATGTCGGCGGGCACCCTGGCCGGCGCCATGATGCCGTACCACGGCGCCGCGTCGAAACCGCGCACGCCCTGCTCGCGCATGGTCGGCACGCCGGGCAGCAGCGCCGAGCGCTGCGCGCCGGTCTGCGCCAGCGGCACCACGGTGCCGGCCTTGATGTGCGGCAGCAGCAGGACCGGGCTGTCGAACATCAGCGCGATCTGGCCGCCGAGCAGATCGTTGATGGCCGGGCCCGAACCCTTGTACGGCGAGTGCAGCAGCTTCGCGCCGGTGGCCTGCGAGAACATCGCGCCGATGATGTGCTGCGGCGTGCCGTTGCCGGCCGAGCCGTAGGCGATGGTGTCGGGCGCGGCATTGGCCGCGCGCACCAGCGCCGGCACCGAGTCGAAGCGCTGCGCGCGCGTGCCGGCCACAAGGATGAACGGCACCGTGCCGATCAGGCCCACGCCGGCGAGGTCCCTGGCCGGGTCATAGGGCAGCGTCGGATACAGCGCCTTGCCCACCGAGATCGGCCCGACCGCGCCGAGCAGCAGCGTGTAGCCGTCGGCCGGCGCCTTGCTCACGTAGTCACTGCCGATGGTGCCGCCGGCGCCCGGGCGGTTCTCCACCACCACCGATTGCTTCAGGCGCAGTTGCAGCTCCTTGCCGACCAGGCGGGCCAGCGAATCCGTGGTGGCGCCGGGCGCGTAGGGCACCACCAGCTTGATCGGGCGCTCGGGCCAGTCGGCGCGCGCGGCGGACGTGAACGACAGCGCGGCCAGCGCGATGGCGGCGAGCGCGGGCAGGCGGAAGCGAACGGGAAAGCGGGCAAGCATGGCGGTCTCCTCTCTGTTTTCCATGTTTGCCGTCATTCCACCAGCCGCGGCATGCTCTGTAAAATGATGAATCGATTTTCCATTCATCACGACAACTTATGCAACCGACCGCCACGCCCACCGCGCTGGACCTGCGCCTGGTACGCAGCTTCATGGCGGTGGCCCGCCACGGCAGCGTTACCGCGGCGGCCGACTCGCTGGGGCTGACGCAGCCGGCGCTGTCGCAGCATCTGCGCGCGTTCGCGCACAGCCTGGGCGTGCCGCTGTTCGGGCGCGTGGGCCGCCGGCTCGAACTCACCGACGCGGGCCGGCAACTGGTGCTGTCGCTGGAGCCGGTGCTGGACCAGTTGGAACAGGTGATTGCCGCGGCCGCCTCGCCGCGCGGCGCGGTCGAGGGCACGCTGCGCGTGGGTGCCATCCACACCTATCTCTCCGCGCTGGTGATGCCGGCCGCGCAGGCGCTGCTCGACGCGCATCCCGCGCTCGACGTGCAGGTCTTCGAGTTCGCCGCCGGCGAGGTCGACCGCGCCCTGCTCGACGGCCAGATCGACCTGGGCCTGGCCTTCGCGCGCGAGGCGCCCAAGCGCATCGCGCTGGTGCCGCTGTTCTCCGAGACGCTGGCCCTGATCGCCGCGGCCGGCAAGCTGCCCGAGGCGCCCGGCGGCATCACGCTGGCGCAGCTCGCCACGCTGCCGCTGGCGCTGCTGCCCGAGCGCTTCGCCATGCGCCGCCAGATCGACGCGGCGGCGCAGGCCGGCGGCTACAGCCTGCGGCCACGGCTGGAAGGCCCGAGCGTGGAAGCGCTGCTGCGCGCCGTGCCGGGCGGGCGCCTGTTCACCATCGCCAGCCCGCTGGCGCTGCATATCGCTGGCACGCGCCGCAACGCCGGGCTGGCCGGGCTCGCGCACGCGCCGGTGGCGCACCCCGGCTTCACCCGCACGGCCGCGCTGCACCGGCGCCGCGGCCGGCCCGACAGCGCCGCCGCCACGGCGTTCATCGCAGCGCTGGGCGAAGTCATCGGCGCCGCCGCGGCGGGCGGCTATCTCACGCCGGCCTGAGGATTGGCGGCGCTGCCGCCCGGCAGCCGCTCAATCGCAGGCGTAGCGGAACGCGTCGTTCAGGTCCAGCGGCAGCACCAGCGTGCGCAGATGCGCCGCCTTGGCCGAGGCGCACAGCGTGGCGCGCGTCGCCGCGTCTCTGTACTTCGTCGCGTACTCCACGTTGAACACCGCCTTGCCCTGCGCCGTCAACGGCGTATAGCTCGCGCACTCCTTGTACTGGAAGCACTGCTCGTTCACGGCGAAATCGAAATCGGTGGCCAGCGACGCCACCTGATCCACATCGTTCTTCAGGCCCACCGCCAGCCCGCGCGCGTGCGCCTCCGTGGCCAGGAAGCGGTTGTAGTCCAGCTGCGTCGCCGCCGTCAGCGGAAAGCCCGGCTTGTTGGTATAGCCATCCACGTTGTCCGGGTCCACGCCATCGCAACTCTTCGAGCGCGCTAGGTCCATGCGCGCCTGCATGATCCTGCGCACGTTGACCGACCGCGTATCGAGCCACTTCTCGCCGGCCCAGCCCGACAACGCCTTGCCCATGTCCGCCGCCACGAACTGCTTGAAGTCCGGCCGCCAGTTCTCCGAGCTGCCCGCCGAGAAATAGCAGACCACGCGCTTGCCCTGCGCCTTCAATGCGTTGATGGTGGCCTGCGGCGTGTCGAAGAGGTCGATGTCATAGACCTGTGCCGGGTAGCTCGTATTGATCGTGCCGGTCAACTGCAACTGCCAGGTATCGGCGGCGGCCGGCATCCAGTGGGTGGTAGCCAGCGCCTGCGTCGACAGCGAAGCGGTATCGGCAATCGCGTTGGCCGACGACACGGACTGGACCGCGGCACCCGAATCCCCCGTGCCGCCATCCCCGCCACAGGCCGCGAGGAAAGCGAGCGGGAGCAACCATGCCAGGCTTGCGAGTTTTTTCGTCACGGAGGGGTTCCTTTTTTGGGATGGCGGTGGGAGGGATGGTTTATGCCTGAGCTCTGGAAGATTGTCGGCTGTTTTCGTGCAGAGCTTGAATGAATTGGCGAGCAATAAGTTAGGTGGGGTAGGTGACGGGGATAAGACAGCGCGATTTGAGCGCAGGACGTCGGCCGAATCAAGACGCGTCCCATTTACCGCAGGCAAAGGGCCTGAAATACTCCCTGTCTCACCCGCCTTCCCACCGCGAGATGCACCCGACATGCAAACCGATGCTGGCCAGCCATCTCCTGGCAATAGCCCTCGCGCAGGGAATGGCAATTGCCGCAACAGCAACGCCGGCGGCGCCCTTTACCGGCGTATTCCACGGTCAGGGCCGCGGATGCTGGGGCAAGCTATATGTCAAAACCAAAACCCTTGAATGGAACACGCCCTACAGCGTCTGCGCGAAGACGCCCTACACCGTGATCGACAAAGACATGGACGCATCCGCGCCCAGCATCGCTTTCGTGCTCCAGCACAAGAGCCGGTCGTGCCGGTACGAGATTGTTCAACTCGCGTTTGATCCCGCCTATCCGGACTACTGGCTCGCCAGGGGCTATGCGTCTCGCGCCGACTATGATGGCAGGAAAACCGCCGACAGCGCCGCGCAGTCCAGAACGCTCTCGTGCAGTGTCCAGAGGCAAGACTGAAGCGTTACGCGGCGAGCGTCATTTTCATGCGGCATCGCGGGTAGTTTGCAGAAAATGTCTGAGAGGCGTCGGTCGGTACAAGACCGCCCCCGCAAATGCAAAAAACGGCCCCAATCGCTTGGGGCCGTTGTCACATTGCAGCGCAATTGCAGGACTCGAACCCTGCCACCTGACGGCAATCAATCTTCAACAGACCCGACCAGTTCGCGGTGCAATGCCACGTATTCCTGAGCAAGCTTGTGCCGCGGGTCCAGATAGATCATCGGCCTGGCGTGCTGATGGGATTCGCGGATCTTCACGGACGAGGACAGCCGCGAGCCCAGCACCGGCAACCCTTCGCTCACCAGTTCATCGACCAGTTGCTGAGGCAGGCTGGCGCGAGGCTGAAACTGATTGATCACGATGCCCTCGACCTCCAGCCCCGCATTGTGGTCCTGCTGGATCTCCTTCACGTTGTCCAGCAGCGCATACAGGGCGCGACGGGAGAAATCGTCGCAGTCGAATGGAATCAGGCAGCGCTCGACGGCGATCAAGGCCGAGCGCGTATAGAAGTTCAGTGCCGGCGGCGTATCGATATAGATGGCATCGTAGGTATCCAGCTCGTTCAACGCGTCGCGCAACTTGTAGATCTTGTAGCGCGACTCGAGCTTGCCGTGCAGCGCATCGAGATCGGGGTGCGCCGGCATCACGTCCAGATTCTCGAACGGCGTCGCGTGCACGAACGAGGAGAACTCGACCGGCTTGAAGCTGTAGGTCAGCGCGGTCTCGAAGAAATCCGCCACCGTCGGGGTAGCCTCGCCGGCCTGATCGCCCAGCAGATACTGGGTGGAATTTCCCTGCACATCCAGGTCGATGACCAGGGTACGCAAGCCCTCGCTGGCGCTGATCGCCGCCAGGTTGCACACAATGGTCGACTTCCCGACACCACCCTTCTGGTTGAATACGACGCGCCGCATTTGCCCTCCCCGTGGAATTTCTCCCGACTAAAGACAAGAGCTTACCGTCAGGTTGCGCGTTTTGGCTGCACCGCAACATGAAGATTCGCGGGATTGCGGAATGGGCTTGCGTCGGCGGGGCGGCAGCGTCACTTCGGTGCGATAGCGCCCGACCGACAGACGCTGCCCGGCGATGCCCCTGGCATGCAGGGTCGTTTGCCCTATGCCACTGAAAAGAGGGGAAGAATTCCAGAGCAACGACCGAGGCCTTACGCGGAAATCTCCATTGTCACTTTGCACCCCGCAGGATAGTTACTGCATCCCCAGAACGAGCCGCGTCGGCCAGTACGCTTGACGAGCTTCACCCCGCATGCCGCGCAAGTGGGCGTTCTGTAGTCACCTTCGAACGCCTTGGCCAGTAACGCGGTTTGCTGCGACGGCTCCAGTTTCCGGATGCGCTCGACGATGCCCGCGCCGTCGAGCAATTGGATATCCGCTGCCGCAGCGTACTTCTTCGCCTCGCCCGAATATCCGCTCAACGACCAGAACACCCCACGCCGGATCTTGTGCTGATGCATGACGCCACCGAGCGCGCGCACAGGCTCCACCTTCACCGGCGACCGCCACGCCTTGCATTGCACGAGCGCCATCGGCTGCGCCATGCCCTGCCTGTACAGCGTGGCATCGATCCCGCCATCCGCGCCATGCGGCACGGTCTCAACCGTAAAGCCAAGTTGCTCGTAGTAGGCAACACAGAGCAGCTCGAAGCGTTTCCATTCGAGCAGGGCGAGGGCTTCGAGGGACCAGCTTTGTGGGCGCGGCTGGGGAGCGGATGCGGCCCCCCAAGGGCGCAGCACCATCGGGCGCCTCCTTGATAGTGGGTGACGCGGCTGGCCCGGCCTTAGCGGAAGCAACCGGGCGGTGGCGTGGCGCACGCGCAGTTTCGGCTACCGGTTGCCCACCAAAGCGAGCCTTGATGAAAGACAGCAGACCCAGAAAGCAGAACGCGATGGCTGGCACCCAGGCGAACTCGCGGCTGGCCATGGTGAGGCCAGCGAGATAGCGATTGGCTCCCAGCAACGCGGGAACGATCGCGTGGAATGCAATGTAAGCGCAAAAGCCCAGGGCGACGGAAACCCACCATGGCGACTCCAGCAGGATGTCGGAAAGCTTCGGCTGCCTCTTGCGACGGCCCATTTTTCACCCGCCTTTCTTTCGTTTGTGTTGCTGGCCGGATAGGACTTTACGGCTGGATTTGATAGATATTACACAAGGTGTTAAATATGGTATCCGTGGTCGCTGGTTGAGTTGACATGGAGCGGACGGTCACCAAGAATGGGCCATCACCGAAACAACGGTGATCGGGCGTGAGAACCCGAGAGATCCCAAGGGCGAACAGCCGCGCCACGCGGCTTTTGTTCGCGCGCACGCGCACGCCACTAGTTCAACGGCGGGCCGGGCGGGGCAGCCTCCGGGCTGGCCGGGATCCTTGGGTACCGGTTCTCACCCCCGCTGTCGGGCCCGCCACCCCTCACGTGAGAATGAGCGGCGGGCCTTCAACCTACCCAAGGAGGTTGTCATGGCTTTTGCTATTGCCATTGGTCTTCGACGCGATGCTGGTCAGGTCGCGCATCAACTACATCGCATTGGGGTCGTAGCGCCGGGGCTTTCCCATCTGGAGGTGGCGCATGGATAAGGCCACGACTCATGGGCGTCTCCTCGCGGCACGCAAACATCAGGATCTGGTTGCGGAGTTAGCTCACTTGGCGGCCGATGGAACGAGGATGAACCGCAAGCATGTAAGGCGCCTGGCAGGCGAACTTCACGGTGTTGGCGAGCGCATTCGTGAAACAACCGTAGACGGATGTGCGGAGCTGCTTGGGGTGAGCGCTGGCCTTGGCACGATGCTGGCCGTGCTTCAACAGCGCGGCGACGCCTCCGTCGAGGACGATGGATTGCACCGCCTGCTTGCCGCGCTCAAGGACAAGTTGGATCGTGCGGTGAACAGCGTCCAGGAGATGTTCTGAGGCGATTCGTCAATATGCACACCATGCCCGACGACCGCATGCACCCAAAGTAAGCGCGGACCTCAAAACGAAAACGGCCCCCATTTTCTTCTGGGGGCCGTTCTCAAATTCTGGTGCCGGCTGCAGGACTCGAACCCGCCACCTGATGATTACAAATCAACTGCTCTACCTGATGAGCTAAGCCGGCATGTTTGGTGCAGACCGCGATTCTACTGCATGCGGCGTGAAATGACGATGGCCGGGCGCGGCGTGGGCGGTACTTACTTCACCACCTTCAGGGAGGGCTTCTTGGCGCCGATGCGCGAGACCGGCGGCGGTGGCGTGGGTTCGTCGTCGCCGTTGTCGGTGGTGGCGTCGGCCGTGGCCTGGGGGGCTTCGCTTTCCACGGAGGAGAGCTTGGGCGGGGGGTTGTTCTCGCGTTCGGTGGCGGCCTGGGTTTCGGGCACGCTGCGCTCCACCGGGAAGGCCATGCCCTGGCCGTTTTCGCGGGCGTAGATGGCGAGCACGTTTTCCACGGGCACGTCGATCTTGCGCGAGACGCCGCCGAAGCGGGCGCTGAAGCCGATCCACTCGTTGCCCATGTCCAGCCCGCTGGTGGCGTCGAAGCTGACGTTGAGCACGATTTCGTTGTTCTTGACGAACTCGCGCGGCACGCTGGTGTTGGCGTCGACGAAGACGGCGATGTATGGCGTGAAGCCGTTGTCCGTGCACCATTCGTAGATGGCGCGGATCAGGTAGGGCTTGGTGGAGGTTTCAGGCATTGTGCTTCCAGTGGCGCGGGGCGCGTTCCGGGTGGCCCGAAGCGGGGGGCTTCGGGCCGGGGGGCCGGTTTAGCGGCGCATCACCTTTTCCGACGGGGTGAGCGCTTCGATGTAGGCCGGGCGGCTGAAGATGCGTTCGGCGTACTTGAGCAGCGGCGCGGCGTTCTTGGAGAGTTCGATGCCGTAGTGGTCCAGGCGCCAGAGCAGCGGGGCGATGGCGACGTCGAGCATGGAGAACTCTTCGCCGAGCATGTACTTGTTCTTGACGAAGATCGGCGCGAGCTGGGTCAGGCGGTCGCGGATGGCGGCGCGGGCGCGCTCGTGGCTCTTCTCGGCGGCCTTGCCCTTTTCGTTTTCGAGGGCGTAGACGTGCGTGAAGAGTTCCTTTTCGAAATTGAACAGGAACAATCGGGCGCGGGCGCGCTGCACCGGATCGGCCGGCATCAGCTGCGGGTGCGGGAAGCGCTCGTCGATGTACTCGTTGATGATGTTCGACTCGTACAGGATCAGGTCGCGCTCGACCAGGATGGGCACCTGGCCGTAGGGGTTCATCACCGAAATGTCTTCCGGCTTGTTGAACAGGTCGACGTCTCGGATCTCGAAATCCATGCCCTTTTCGAACAGGACGAGGCGGCAACGCTGGGAGAACGGGCAGGTGGTGCCCGAATACAACACCATCATGGTTGGATTCCTTTGATGCGGGGTCGATTGACTGGATCGGTATTCTGGCAGAAGCGCGATGCAGAAAGCAAATTAGATGCGCTTAAAGCACATTTATGCCTGATCTTGATGGTATGGAGCGGTGTGCCGGGCACTTGAGCTACCGGCGGGCTGGCGAGGCCGCCAAACGAAAAGGGCCGGGGCGGCGCCGCTTTCGCAACGTCCGCTCCGGCCCCCCTGCCCCGCGAGGCTTCCGCCTCGCAAG
>NZ_AQPL01000084.1:0-1861 GCF_000395345.1 Cupriavidus sp. WS
CCCGCGAGGCTTCCGCCTCGCAAGCCTTGCCGCGCGTTACTTGATGTCCTTCCAGAACGCGGCGTTCAGGCGCCACGCGAAGATGGTGAACATGCCGAGGAACAGCAGCACCCAGACGCCAAGGCGCTTGCGCTGGTTCTGGGCGGGTTCGGCCATCCAGTCGAGGTAGCCGACGAGGTCGCTGACGGCCTGGTCGTATTCGAGCGGGCTCAACTTGCCGGGGGTGAGCTGCTCGAAGCCGGCGAACTTGTGGACCTTCTCGCCATGCTCCTCGGACTCGACGAACTTGGCGGCGCGCTGGCCTTGCAGTTCCCACAGCACGTGCGGCATGCCGACGCTGGGGAATACGAGGTTGTTCCAGCCCGTGGCGCGCTCGTCGTCGCGGTAGAAGGTGCGCAGGTAGGTGTAGAGCCAGTCGTCGCCGCGCGCGCGCGCGATCACCGACAGGTCCGGCGGGGTGACGCCGAAGAAGGCCTTGGCGTCCTTGGGCTGCATGGCGATGGTCATCATGTCGCCGACCTTGTCGCCGCTGAACAGCAGGTTCTGGCGGATCTGGTCGTCGGTCAGGCCGATGTCCTTGAGCCGGTTGTAGCGCATCATCGACGCGCCGTGGCAGTTCAGGCAGTAGTTCACGAACAGCTTGGCGCCGCGCTGCAGCGAGGAGAGGTCGCTGGTCTGCACGGGAGCCGGCTCGAGGGGGTAGCCCCCTTCGCTGGCCGTGGCGGGCGCGGCGGCAAAGAAGGCGCCGGCCAGCGCGAGAATCGAAAGCAGCTTTTTCATCGTGTGTCCTTGTGCTCTTGTCGGGGTTCGTCCGGGCTCAGTGCGGGTGGAACGTCACGCGTTCCGGCACCGGCTTGAACTGGCCGACACGGCTCCACAGCGGCATGGTCAGGAAGAAGGCGAAGTACAGCAGGGTGCCAAGCTGCGACACCTTTTCACCCACCGGCGACGGGGGCTGCACGCCCAGGTAGCCGAGCACGACGAACACGACCACGAAGACCACCAGGATGCTCTTGTGGAAGGCCGGGCGGTAGCGGATGGACTTCACCGGCGACTGGTCCAGCCACGGCATGAAGAACAGGATCACCACCGAGCCGCCCATCACCAGCACGCCCCAGAACTTGGCGTCGATGAAGTAGAAGCCCACCGCCAGGATCAGGGCGATGGCGAGCGCGCCGATCTTGATGCGGGCGTCCTTACTGCGCAGGAACACCAGGCCGAGCAGCACTGCGAAGAACACCCACAGGATCGGCAGGAAGTTCGAGGTGGTGGCGCGCAGCATCGAGTAGAACGGCGTGAAGTACCACACCGGCGCGATGTGCGGCGGGGTCTTGAGCGGATCGGCCGGGATGAAGTTGTTGGACTCCAGGAAGTAGCCGCCCATCTCCGGGAAGAAGAAGATCACCGCGGAGAAGATCATCAGGAAGCCGCCCACGCCCAGCAGGTCGTGCACCGAGTAGTACGGGTGGAACGGGATGCCGTCCAGCGGGATGCCGTTCTCGTCCTTCTTGGCCTTGATCTCGACGCCGTCCGGGTTGTTGGAGCCCACTTCGTGCAGCGCGATGATGTGCGCGACGACCAGGCCCAGCAGCACCAGCGGCACGGCGATGACGTGGAACGAGAAGAAGCGGTTCAGGGTGGCGTCGCTGACGACATAGTCACCGCGGATGAACAGCGACAGGTCCTGGCCGATCACGGGAATCGCCGAGAACAGGTTCACGATCACCTGGGCGCCCCAGTACGACATCTGGCCCCACGGCAGCAGGTAGCCCATGAAGGCTTCGGCCATCAGGCACAGGAAGATCAGGCAGCCGAAGATCCAGACCAGCTCCCCCGGCTTGCGGTACGAGTCGTACAGCAG
>NZ_AQPL01000085.1:0-20595 GCF_000395345.1 Cupriavidus sp. WS
CGCGCGGCTTGCGGTACGAGCCGTACAGCAGGCCGCGGAACATGTGCAGGTACACCACCACGAAGAAGGCCGAGGCGCCGGTGGAATGCATGTAGCGCACCAGCCAGCCCCAGGGCACTTCGCGCATGATGTACTCGACGCTGGCGTAGGCCACGGGCACGCCAGCGGGGTTGAGCGTACCGTCGGGCTTGTAGTTCATCACCAGGAAGATGCCGGTGACGATCTGGATGACCAGCACCAGCAGCGCCAGCGAACCGAAGAAGTACCAGAAGTTGAAGTTCTTCGGCGCGTAGTACTTGGAGAGGTGGTCTTCCCAGAGCTGGGTCGCGGGGAAACGGGCGTCGATCCAGCCGAGCAGGCCGGTCGTCTTGACTTGTTTTTCTGCCGCCATGATCAAGCGTCTCCTTTTTCATCCTTGCCGATCACGATCCTCGTGTCGGACAGGAACTGGTAGGGGGGTACGTCGAGGTTTTGCGGGGCGGGCTTGTTCTTGAATACGCGGCCAGCCAGGTCGAAGGTCGAACCGTGGCAGGGGCAGAGGAATCCGGGGTCGGAACCGAGCTGGGGATTGGCGCCGGCGCCGAACGGGCCGGAGGGCGAGCAGCCCAGGTGGGAGCAGATGCCGACCACGACCAGGAGATCCTTGTGATCGGCGCGCGAGCGCGTTTCGTTCTTGCAGTACTCGGGCGTCTTCATGGTGAAGGGCACGTCCGAGTTGGGGTCGGCGACTTCGGAATCGGTCTTCTTGAGCGACGCGAGCATTTCCTCGGTGCGCTTCAGGATCCAGACGGGCTTGCCACGCCACTCGACCGTCATCATCTCGCCCGGTTTCAGGGCGCTGATGTCGGCCTCGACTGGTGCTCCGGCTGCCTTGGCTTTCTCTGACGGCGCGAACGTGCTGACGAACGGCACTGCGACCGCCACGCCTCCGATGCCGCCAGCGACTGACGTCGCAATCAACCAATTGCGGCGACCCTTATCCACGTTCTTCACGTTTTGCTGGTCACTCATTCCAAACCCCAGGGGATGTCAAATTAGATTTTGCGTCAACCTAAAATTGTACCTTACGCACATGTGGCATTGAAAGGCGCAGATTTGCTCACGTTCGCGCGATAATCGGACAGAAAACACCGATGTGGCCTGCAGGCTTGCGTTACAGGCAGTGATGCGGCAGGCTTTTATCCTAACAACCGTTCAACACAAGCAACAGTGGGAGAAATAGCATGGGGATGATGTCAGAGTTCAAGACCTTTGCAGTGCGAGGCAATGTGGTCGACCTCGCCGTGGGTGTCATTATCGGCGCGGCGTTCGGCAAGATTGTCGATTCGGTGGTCAACGACCTGATCATGCCGGTGGTGGGTCGCATCATCGGCAAGCTCGATTTCTCCAACATGTTCGTGCTGCTGGCGGAGCCGCCCGAAGGCGTGCCGCGCACGCTGGATGCCTTGAAGAAGGCCGGCGTGCCGGTGTTTGCCTACGGCAATTTCCTGACCATCCTGGTCAACTTCCTGATCCTCGCCTTCATCATTTTCATGATGGTGCGGGCCATCAACAAGCTGCGCGCCGAGGAGCCGGCGGCCGCGGAAGTGCCTGCGCCGACACCCGAAGACGTGGTGCTGCTGCGCGAAATCCGCGACAGCCTGAAGGCGCGCCAGGCCTGATTAACCACGCGCGCAAGGCCTGCCGCGGGGGCCCGCTGCGACAATAAGCCGCGCCCGTGGCGGCTCCCAGGGCGGCTCCGGGCGCGGTCAGACCGGATTCGGAATGTCGATGAAGGTGTGGCGCAGGCCGAACTGCTGCGCGAGATGCTCGCCGAGCGAGCGGATGCCATAGCGCTCGGTGGCGTGGTGTCCGGCGGCGAGGTAGGCGACGCCGCTCTCGCGCGCGAGGTGCGTGGTCTGCTCGGAAATCTCGCCGCTCAGGTAGCAGTCCACGCCGGCGGCCACGGCGCCTTCGAAGTAGCCCTGGGCACCGCCGGTGCACCAGCCCACGGTGCGGATCATCTGCGCCGGGTCGCCGATGGCCAGCGGCTCGCGCGCGAGCACGCCGCCGACGTGCGCGGCCAGCGCCGCGAGCGGCATGGGCTGCGGCAGGGTGCCGGTCCAGCCGAGCTGGTCGTCGCCAAATCGGCCGGTGGGTGTAAATCCCAATTGCTGCCCCAGCTGGGCGTTATTGCCGAATTCCGGGTGATTATCGAGCGGCAGGTGATAAGCCAGCAGGTTCACATCCGCGCCAAGCAGGCGTTTCAGGCGGGCGTGTTTTTGTCCGATTACCCGCGCGTCTTCGTTTTTCCAGAAATATCCGTGGTGAACCAAAATGGCATCGGCGCCCGCCTCGATGGCGGCATCGACCAGGGCGAGGCTCGCCGTCACCCCGGTGACGATATTTTCGACCTCCGGACGGCCTTGCACTTGCCATCCGTTCGGGCAATAGTCTTTGTATCGAGGCACCTGGAGCAGGTCGTTCAAGTACAATTCAAGATCTTTTGTTTTCATTTTTTGCCCAAACTCAAATATGTTGCGCCGTTTCTGGCTGTTCTTTGCCCAGGCTGTCACCGTCGTGCTGGCAGTGTGGTTCGTCGTGGCCACGCTCAAACCGGAATGGCTGCAGCGCGGCCGGGTGGCCGTGCAGTCCGGATCGCCCATCGTCGCGCTGAAGGAAGTCGTCCCCAGCGTGGCGGGCTCTTCGGCGCAGGGCTCCTACAGTGACGCGGCCCAGCAGGCGATGCCAGCGGTGGTGAACATCTTCACCAGCAAGAACGGCCCCAAGCGCACGCCCAACAACCCGCAGGCGGAAGATCCGTGGTTCCGCTTCTTCTTCGGCGACCGCCTGCCGGAGCGCCAGGAACCGGTGTCCAGCCTGGGCTCGGGCGTGATTGTCAGCGCGGAAGGTTACATTCTAACCAACCACCACGTGGTGGACGGCGCCGACGAGATCGAGGTCGCGCTGACCGACGGGCGCAAGGCGAACGCCAAGGTGGTGGGCTCGGACCCGGAGACCGACCTGGCCGTCCTCAAGATCACGCTGAAGGACTTGCCCGCGATCACGCTGGGCCGCATCGAGAACGTCAAGGTGGGCGACGTGGTGCTGGCGATCGGCAACCCGTTCGGCGTCGGCCAGACCGTGACGATGGGCATCGTGTCGGCGCTCGGCCGCAGCCACCTGGGCATCAACACCTTCGAGAACTTCATCCAGACCGACGCGGCCATCAACCCGGGCAATTCGGGCGGCGCGCTGGTCGATGCGCAGGGCAACCTGCTGGGCATCAACACGGCCATCTATTCGCGCTCGGGCGGCTCGCTGGGCATCGGCTTCGCCATTCCGGTGTCGACCGCCAAGCAGGTGATGGAGTCGATCATCTCCACCGGCAGCGTGACGCGCGGCTGGATCGGCGTGGAGCCGCAAGACATGACGCCGGAGATTGCCGAGTCGTTCGGCCTGGAAGCCAAGGAAGGCGCACTGATCGCCGCCGTGGTCCAGGGCGGCCCCGCGGACAAGGCCGGCGTGAAGCCGGGCGATGTGCTGGTCTCGGTCGACGGGCAGGCCATTTCCGACACCACGGCGCTGCTCAACGCGATTGCGCAGCTCAAGCCCGGCGCGGAAGCGAAGATGAAGGTGGTGCGCCGTGGCAAGCCGGCGGAGCTGACGGTGATGATCGGCAAGCGCCCACCGCCGCCGCGCCGTGCGCTGCCGCTGGACGAAGAGGAATAACAGGTCCGCGCGCGACACCAACGCCTACGACCTTGTGCGCCGGCGCCGCCCCGCCCGATGCGGGCCTTGCCCGATGAACCCCGCCCTTGTGGCGGGGTTTTTTGTTTCCGATGGCGGCTTCCTGATGCCGCGCGCGCAGTGCGTCGCGGCACCGCGAACGAGGTTCGTCAGGGCCGCCGGCGCGTACCCAGTGCTGCGCTCGCGGAATCGCCATGCGCATGCGCATGGTCCGGCATGCCCATGCCGATGCGGTCACGCGACGACCCGCCGCGCCCGCAACTGACGGCGCCCATTCGTGGCGCGGTGGGCAAGCGGGCCGGATGCACGATAGATAGGCGCTAGCCGCACCGTGCACATGCAGATGGCAGGCGGCCGCCATTGCCAGCCGGTCTGCCGGAGACTGGCATCACACCGGGCAGCCGACACAAGCCACCAGCATGCCACAGCGGGCGTGGGCGCACGCCACGGCGAATGTGGGCAAATGCAGCACATGGACCGCCAGAACGACAAAACGCCGGCATCCTTGCGGATGCCGGCGTTTTGCATCAAGCCAATCTAAAGCGAGCTTACGCCCGCGTTAAATTAGAACTTGTGGCGGATACCAACGGTAGCGCCGAACTGGTTCTGACCCGGGGTCACAACAGCGCTGTCGGTGCCGACGCCGTTGAAGCCGTTCACGCCCAGAGCCGAGTTGCTCTTGTTCTTGACGTACGACAGCGAGGTGTACAGGTCGGTGCGCTTCGACAGAGCGTAGTCAGCCGTAGCAACGAAGTTCCACGGATCTGCGCTGGTGCTCTTGAAGTCTTGGTAGTAAGCCGCGCCCGTCAGCGAGAACGCCGGGGTCAGCTGGTAACCAACGCCGAGCCAGTACAGGTTCGAAACGCTGTTGCTCAGAGCCGTAGCCGTGTTGGCAACGATTGCGCCCGGCAGAACTGCGCCGTTGAACGAGTGAGCGTAACGGTAGCCGGCGTAGACCTTTGCCGGTCCGATCGCGTAAGTACCGGCAACGGTAGCACGGCGGATCATCTGGCTGTTGTTCGCGACAGCGGTACCGCTGGTGACGCCGGTGGTGCCGTTGGACTCGTCGTATGCAGCGCCGACCGAGAACGGACCAGCAGCGTAGCTAGCCGAGAACGCGTACTCACGGCCAGCCGTGAACACGCCCGGAACTTCCTGGCCGTCACGTTGGAACGAGTACAGAGCTTGCACCGTCAGGCCCGAGAACGTGCCGATGTACTTGACGCTGTTGTCGGCACGCGAAGCGCCGATGTAGTTGTCTTGTGCACCGATGCTGTAACGGGTCGAAATGGCCATCGGATCATAGATCAGGCCGAAGTCGTAGAACGGGGTCTGATGACGACCCAAGGTCAGCTGACCGTACTGGCTTTGCAGACCGACGAAGGCTTGACGACCGAACAGGCGGCTGCCTTGACCCGACGTGCCGGTATCGATGTTGAAGCCGCTTTCCAGGACGAAGATGCCCTTCAGACCGCCGCCCAGATCTTCGATGCCACGCAGGCCCCAACGCGAACCGGACTGGTTGCCCGAGGTCAGTCGGAACGAATTGTTGTTACCCGACTTCGGCGAGGTCGCGTGATTGGTGTATTCGATGCCAGCATCGGCCACGCCGTACAGGGTCACGCTCGACTGGGCATACGCACCGCCGGCGGCCAGGGCAGCGACAGCGGCTGCAAACAGTTTCATCTTCATATCGACACTTTCCTTGTCAACTGATTGGGAAATCTTGGCTTGCCCAAGTGCTTGGGCGACGCATTTACCTCACGTCTGTTGCGTATTATGGGTCAGCCCCCCCAGCCGCCAGAAGGCTTTTTCGTCGTAAACCGTGGATGGCGGGGGATTTTGTTGTGATGTCGCAACAGCACGCAGAGGCATATTCCCCAACTTGGTGCAAAAGTATCCCGCCGCAGCTTTGCTGCGCTGCGGCGGCGCAACGGTCAGTCCGGCTGCGCTTCGCTGCCCGCGGGGTTCGCCGCGACGGGCTTGGCGGTGAAGCGCGCCATGATCAGGCCGAGCTCGTACAGCGCCACCAGCGGCACCGCCAGCAGCAGTTGCGACAGCACGTCCGGCGGCGTCACCACGGCCGCGATCACGAAGGCGCCGACGATCACGTAGGGCCGGATCTGCTTGAGCTTGTCCAGCTCGACCACGCCGAAGCGCACCAGCACGATCACCACCACGGGGACTTCGAACGTGATGCCGAACGCCAGGAACATGGTCATGGCGAAGCTCAGGTATTTGTCGATGTCGGTCGACATCTCGGCCCCGAGCGGCGCGTTGTAGTGCGCCATGAAATGGAACACCGTGGGGAACACCAGGAAGTAGGCGAAGGCCACGCCGCAGATGAACAGCACGTAGCTGCTGCTGACCAGCGGCACAATCAGCCGTTTCTCATGCTGGTAGAGACCGGGCGCGACGAACTGCCAGACCTGGTACAGCACCCAGGGCAGCGCGATCAGGAAGGCCACCAGCAGCGTGACCTTCATCGGCACGAAGAACGAGCCGGTCACGTCGGTGACGATCATCTTGCCGCCCTTGGGCAGGTTCTCCATCAGCGGCCGGGCGAACAGGTTGAAGATGTTGGGCGCCCAGTAGATCAGGCTGACGAACACCAGGATCACGCCCGAGGCAGCCTTGACGATACGCGAGCGCAGCTCCACCAGGTGAGAGATGAAGGTTTCCTGCTGGCCTTCGTCCTGCGGGTCGTGGGGATCTTGGGAACGGGAGTCGCTCATGGCGTGGACCGCTCAGCCGGGCGGGCTGGCATGGAGAAATCGGTGGCGGAACCGGACACGGGACGGCGGCACGGTGCGCTGGTCGGAGCGCACGACAGCGACAGCCGGCCGGGTACCGGCGTGATGGCAAACCCCGTCATGCTCAATCGAAGAAAGAGCGTGCGGGACCGGTGGCGGGACGGTGGCGCTTGACGCGCGCGGCGCCCGACTGCGCCCACACGCGGACATTGTGCTGGCGCTTGTACCACAGCGGCTGCGCGCCCTGCTTGACGCGCCAGCTCTTGCGGCCGTTGTGGAGCTTGTGCGCCGTGTCCCACGAGGGCACGTGGCCGCTGTCGGCGGCCAGCCCCGGCGCCGCGGCGCCAGCATCAGTGCCGGACAGCGCGTCGCTGAAGGACTGCGCGTGCTCGTGCACCTCCTTGTGGACGGTGCGCTCCACGTCGCGCGCGGCATCCTCGAACTCCGTGCGCATCTTGCGCAGTTCGTCGAGCTCGACCTCGCGGCTGACTTCCGCCTTGACGTCATTGATATAGCGTTGCGCGCGGCCAACCAGCGCGCCGACCGTGCGCGCCACCTTCGGCAGCCGCTCGGGACCGATCACCACCAGCGCCACGGCGCCGATCAGTGCAAGCTTGGAAATGCCGAGATCGATCATGCGAGCGTCGGGAAGAAAGGGCCGCCGCCAGCCGCCGCGGCACACGGGGCCCCACGCGGGCAAGCCTGCCGCGGCGGGGCCGGCACGCAGGGCATGGCTGGCGGGAGAAGGAACATCGGGAAAGCCGGCAAGGATCGTGTCGCGCTTACTGCTGGCGCGACTTTTCCTTGGCTTCGACGTCGATCGTGGTGCTGTCGCGCAGCTCCTTGGCCGGCGCGGTCGCCGCGGCGTCCTCGCCGTTGGCGTCCTTCATGCCGTCCTTGAAGCCCTTGACCGCGCCGCCCAGGTCCTGGCCGATGTTGCGCAGCTTCTTGGTGCCAAAGACCAGCATGACGATCACCAGCACGATGAGCCAGTGCCAAATGCTAAACGAACCCATTTTCTGCTCCTGATGAAGCCGGGGGCGGCACCTTGCCACCCCGGCTCGTTGTTCCGTCACTGAATGCCATGCCGGGCGACGGTTGCCGGCACGGCGTCTGACCGTGGGCCAGCCGGCCCGCGGTCCTGCATGGGTTGGCTGCCGGCCTGGCCGGGGCCGGCCGGCCAGCGCCGGGCACCGCGTTCAGGGCAGCGCCACCTTCCACTGGTTGCGCGGACCGCCGAGCACATGCAGATGGAGGTGGTAGACCTCCTGTCCGCCATCCGGGCCGGTATTGATCACCGTCCGGAAACCGTTCCCACAGCCTGCCGCACGCGCCAGCTCAGGCACCTTCAACATCATTTTAGCAAGCACGGCGCCGTCGCCGGGTCCGCAATCGGCCAGCGAATCGACATGCGCCTTGGGAATGAGCAGGAAGTGTACCGGGGCTTTCGGGTGAATATCATGGAAAGCCAGCATGTCGTCGTCTTCGTAGACCTTGTTCGACGCAAGCTCGCCCGCCACGATCCGGCAGAAGATGCAATTTTGCTGTGGATTCATGAAAATTTCATTGCGCGCCGCAAATTGAGCCGGACCGCCGCCGCGAGGCGCCCTTCCCGGCCGCCCTTCCCGGCCGCCCCTCCCGGCCGGCACCGGAGCGGCTTTTCAGAACGCCTGGCCCGGATACATCGGCTTGCCGTCGTTCAGGTAGAGCCAGCCCTTGACGATACGATACAGCATCCACAAGGACAAGACGCTCCACAGGGCAAAGGCCAGCGGAATCAGGAGCACGGTGGCGAACAGCACGCCGCCGAGGACCGCCCAACCCACCGACCACCAGAAGGAGCGGATCTGCCAGGCGAAATGCGAGGCGTAGAGCGTGCCTTGCGTGTCGTCGCGCTTGACGTAGCCGACGATGATAGCGATCAGCGCGGTAACGCCACCGGTCAGCCAGAAAATGGCGTACAGCGCATACAGGATATGCGTGAGCTTGCGCAGGCCGGCGAGCCGGTCGCCGTCGGCGGTGATCACCTCTCCCATCTCGTCATGCTCCTCCTGGTTGTGGCCCGCCGCGGATACCGGATCACCGGCGCCCGCGGCAAACCGTCAGGCGCCGGGCCCGCGCCGCGCCTTTTCCTCGAGGCCGGACAGGCCCTCGCGGCGGGCCAGCTCGTTGACCACGTCGGCCGGCTCCAGGCCGAAGCGGGCCAGCAGCACCATGCTGTGGAACCAGAGATCGGCCACCTCGTAGACCACCTTGCCGACGGCTTCCGCGCCGAGCCCGGCGGCGCGCGCATCCTTGGCGGCCATCACGGTCTCGGTGGCTTCCTCGCCGATCTTCTTCAGGATGGCATCGTCGCCCTTGTGGAACAGGCGCGCCACGTAGGATTTGTCGGGATCGCCGCCGTTCTCGGGCTTGCGCGATTCCAGCACCGCGGCCAGGCGGGCCAGCACGTCGGCGCTGCTTGTCCGGGTTTCGTCTTGCATGTCGCCCTGACTCATGGCTTGGCCGCGTAGATGGTGGACGGGTCCTTGAGCACCGGCTCCACGGTCTGCCAGTCGCCGTTCTCGGCGTCGCCCTCGAATTTCTGGAAGAAGCAGGAGTGCCGCCCGGTGTGGCAGGCGATGCCGCCGTCCTGCGTGACCTTGAGCAGCACCACGTCCTCGTCGCAGTCCAGGCGCATCTCATGCACCTTCTGCACGTGGCCGGATTCCTCGCCCTTGTGCCACAGGCGCTTGCGCGAGCGCGACCAGAACACGGCCTCGCCGATCTCCGCGGTGCGCTGGAGCGCTTCGCGGTTCATGAACGCAAACATGAGTACGTCGTTCGAGCCGACTTCCTGGACGATCACCGGCACCAGGCCGTTGTCGTCCCACTTCACCTTGTTGAGCCACTTCTTTGCCATGTCGGTTCGCCGTGTTCCAGAGTTCAGATCCGCACCGGGATGCCCTCGCGGGCCATGAATGCCTTCGCCTCGCCCACGGTGTGCTCGCCGTAGTGGAAGATGCTGGCGGCCAGCACCGCGTCGGCGCGGCCGAGCTTGATGCCGTCGGCCAGGTCCTGCAGCCCGCCCACGCCGCCCGAGGCGATCACCGGCACCGATACCGCGTCGCTGACCGCGCGCGTGAGCTCGAGGTCGAAGCCGCTGCGAGTGCCGTCGCGGTCCATGCTGGTGAGCAGCAGTTCGCCGGCGCCGCGCGCGGTCATCTCGCGCGCCCATTCGACCGCGTCGAGCCCGGTCGCCTTGCGCCCGCCGTGGGTGAAGACTTCCCAGCGCGCCGGCTCGCCCGGCGCGGAGCTGCGCTTGGCGTCGATCGCCACCACGATGCACTGCGAGCCGTAGCGCGCGGTGGCATCGGACACCAGCTGCGGGTTGGCGATGGCCGAGGAGTTGACGCTGATCTTGTCCGCGCCGGCATTGAGCAGGCGCCGCACGTCTTCCACGGCGCGCACGCCGCCGCCCACCGTGAGCGGGATGAAGACCTGCGAGGCGACCGCCTCGATGATGTGCAGGATCAGGTCGCGGCCGTCGCTGGTCGCGGTGATGTCCAGGAAAGTGATTTCATCGGCGCCCTGCTCGTCGTAGCGGCGGGCGATCTCGACCGGGTCCCCCGCGTCGCGCAATTCGACGAAGTTGACACCCTTGACCACCCGCCCGTTGGTCACGTCGAGGCAGGGGATGATACGTTTGGCTAGCATGAGGTTCCTTGCCCGCCGCCGGCGCCTGGCTCTCGCGGGCGCTGACGGCTGCAACTGTCGCGCGGCAACGCGCGGGGTCTTACTGCTCGGCGCCGAGCTTGTCGGCCAGCGTCTGGGCTTCGGCGAAGTTCAGATCGCCGGAGTAGATGGCGCGGCCGCAGATGACGCCTTCGACGCCATCCTTCTGCACGCCGCACAGGCGTTCGATGTCGGCCAGGTTCGACAGCCCGCCGCTGGCGATCACGGGAATGGCCGCGGACTGCGCCAGCTTGACGGTGGCATCGATGTTGATGCCTTGCAGCATGCCGTCGCGGCCGATGTCGGTGTAGATGATGGCTTCGACGCCATAGTCTTCGTACTTGCGCGCGAGGTCGGCGACCTCGTGGCCGGTCAGCTTGCTCCAGCCGTCGGTGGCGACCTTGCCCTCGCGGGCGTCGAGGCCGACGATGATGTGGCCGCCGAACGCCGAGCACGCGTCCTTGAGGAAACCCGGGTTCTTGACCGCGGCCGTGCCGATGATCACGTAGGACAGGCCGCCGTCGAGCCAGCGCTCGATGGTGTTGAGGTCGCGGATGCCGCCGCCGAGCTGCACGGGGATCTCGTCGCCAACCTCGGCGATGATGGCCTTGATGGCGGCCTCATTGCGGGGCTTGCCCACGAACGCCCCATTGAGGTCGACCAGGTGCAGGCGCCGCGCGCCCTGTTCCACCCAGTGACGTGCCATGGCGGCGGGATCTTCGGAAAAGACGGTGGCCTGGTCCATGTCGCCTTGTTTGAGGCGTACACATTGACCGTCCTTCAGGTCGATGGCCGGAATGAGCAACATAAGCGTGAAGAGCGTGTTTGATTGAAAGAGAAGAAAGATGAGCCTAGGCCAGCATGGCCGTCCGGCCCGGTCCCGGTAAAGCCGTTACCTCAGGGTCAGGGATGCCAGTGCACGAAGTTCCGGTAGATCTGCAAGCCCATGGCGGCGCTCTTCTCCGGGTGGAACTGCGTGGCAAAAATATTATCGCGCGCCACCGCGCTCGTAAATACGACGCCATAGTCGGTCTCGCCGGCAATATGCGCCGGATCCTGCGCATGCACGAAGTAGCTGTGCACGAAATAGAACCAGCTATTGTCGGGAATGCCTGCCCACAGCGGATGGCTGCGGACCTGCCTCACGCGGTTCCAGCCCATCTGCGGCACCTTGTAGCGCGAGCCGTCCGGCTGGGTCAGCCCGTCGAGCTCGAAGCGGATGACCTCGCCCGGCAGCAGGCCCAGGCACGGCGTGCTGCCGCCCGCGATCCTGCTTTCCTTGCTCAGGTCGAACAGCATCTGTTCGCCAACGCACACGCCGAGCAGCGGTTTGCTGGCGGCGGCCTCGATCACGGCCTCCTGCAGGCCCGACGCGCCGAGCGCCGCCATGCAGTCCGGCATCGCGCCCTGGCCCGGCAGCACCACGCGGTCCGCCGCGCGGATCGCCTCGGGGCGGTCCACCACCTGAACATCCGCCTCCGGCGCCGCGGCACGCAGTGCCTGCGCCACGGAGCGCAGGTTGCCCATGCCGTAATCCACAATTGCTATGGTAGTCATGATTTCAAAACAGGCAACAATGTCTTCAGCCCGTCCACAATGAATTCTACGGCCAGCGCCGACAGGATCAGCCCCATCAGCCGCGTGCCGATATTGATGCCGGTGCGCCCGATCACGCGGGCGATCGGGTCAGCGGCGCGGAACGTCATATATACCACTGCGCCAAGCACCACCCCGATCCCGACCAGGATCAGCAACTGGTACCAGTGCTGCGTCTTGCCGGCATAGACGATCACCGTGCTGATCGAGCCGGGCCCGGTCAGCAGCGGCAGCGCCAGCGGCACCACCGCGACGCTGGCCTTGGCTTCGGCCTCGTCCTCCTCCTCCGGCGTGGCCCGGGTGCGGCTGGTCTGGGCGTTCAGCATGTTCATGGCCATCATGATCATGATGAGGCCCCCGCCCACCTGCAGCGAGGCCACCGAGATATTGAAGAACTCGATGATCTGCTGGCCGAGCAAGGCCGAGATGCCGACCACGATCGCCACCGAGACCGACGCGATCCGGATGGTGCGCAGCTTTTCCTCCTCGGTCTGCTGGGTGGTCAGGCTGATGAAGAACGGGATCGCCCCGATCGGATTGATCAGCGCCAGCAGCGAGATGAACGACTTGAGCGTATCCATCGGGTCGGGCCTGGTCGGTTGGTCTGGCGCGGCGCCCGCGCGCGCCGTGGCACGGCTGCGCGCGGGTCCCGCGTCGGGTCTGCATCGGTACCGCGTTGATCGGAGGTTGCCGCAGGCGCCTGGCCGGCCGCGCGGGTCGCCGCGCGCCGGCGCGACTCAGCCTACCAGGGTGCCCTTGGTCGAGGGAATCGTGTTGCCCGCGCGCGGGTCCATCTCCACCGCCATGCGCAGCGCGCGGCCGAAGGCCTTGAACACGGTCTCGCACTGGTGGTGGGCATTGATGCCGCGCAGGTTGTCGACATGCAGCGTGACCGCGGCATGGTTGACGAAGCCGCGGAAGAACTCGATGGTGAGGTCCACGTCGAAGCTGCCGACGCGCGCGCGCGTGAACGGCACGTGGAATTCCAGGCCGGGCCGGCCGGAGAAATCGATGACGACGCGCGACAGGCATTCGTCCAGCGGCACGTAGCTGTGGCCGTAGCGGGTGATGCCCTTCTTGTCGCCGATGGCCTTGGCAACGGCCTGGCCGAAGGCGATGCCGATGTCCTCCACCGTGTGGTGGTCGTCGATGTGCGTGTCGCCGGTGGCTTCGACCTCGAGGTCGAACATGCCGTGGCGGGCGATCTGGTCCAGCATGTGGTCGAGGAACGGCACGCCCGACGCCAGCTTCTGGCGGCCGGTGCCGTCGAGATTCAGGGAAACGCGGATCTGCGTCTCCGATGTATTGCGGGTGACCTCTGCAACACGCATGGTGTTAATCCTGCAACGCCGCGGCGAAGGCGGCGAGAAATTGCGCGTTCTCTTCGGGAGTGCTGACCGTAACGCGCAGACAATTGGCCAGCAACGGGTGCATTTTACTCACGTTCTTGATCAAGACCTTGCGCGCGAGCACGCCGTCGAACACGCGCGCGGCGTCGGGCACGCGCGCCAGCAGGAAATTGGCGTCGCTGGGGAATACCGTCACCCCCGGCATGGCCGCCAGCGCCGCCGCCACGGCGGTGCGCTCGGCGCGCAGCAGCGCGGCCTGCTGGTCGAGCACGTCGACGTGTTCGAGCACGAACAGCGCGGTGGCCTCGGTCAGCACGTTGACGTTGTACGGCGGGCGCACCTTGTCGAGCTGCGACAGCCACTCGGGCGCGCCGGCGAGGTAGCCCAGGCGGATGCCGGCCAGCCCCAGCTTGGACACCGTGCGCATCACCAGCAGGTTGCCGAACTCGGCCAGGCGCGGCATCCAGGTGTCGTGCGCGAACGGCTGGTAGGCCTCGTCCACCACCACCAGGCTGTGGCTGACCTCGCCCTGCGCCGCGCGCACGATGGCTTCCATGTCGGCCGCGTCGAACGCGTTGCCGGTCGGATTGTTCGGGTAGGCCAGATAGACCACGGCGGGCTGGTGCTCGGCCATCGCCGCGAGCATGGCGGCGCGGTCGAGCGTGAAATCCGCCTTGAGCGGCACGCCGACGAACCCCACGCCGGCGAACTGCGCCGAGATGGCGTACATGACGAAGCCCGGCACCGGGGCCAGCACCTTGGCGCCGGGCCTGGCCACGGCCAGCGCCAGGATGCTGATGAGCTCGTCGGAGCCGTTGCCGAGCAGCACGTCCATGCCCGCCGGCACCTGCATCACCGTCTTCAGGCGCGCGCGTAGCGCTTCGCTGCTGGGCACCGGGTAGCGGTTGAGCGCCACCTCGGCCAGGCGCGCGGCGAGCTGGTCGCGCAGCGCGTCGGGCAGGCGGTAGGGGTTCTCCATCGCGTCCAGCTTCACCAGACCGTGCGACTCCGCCACATGATAGGCGCCCATGGCGCGCACGTCGTCACGGATGATGCGTTCGATCAGGGAAGGCTGGACTGCTGACATTGACGTTACCTCTTGGATGGTCTGGGTGGTGGTGAAACCGGTGGTTGCCTCAATTGCGCCGCAGGCGGTACTCCGCGCTGCGCGCGTGGGCCTGCAGGCCCTCGCCGTAGGCCAGCTCGGCGGCGATCTGGCCGAGCATCTGCGCGCCCTGCTCGCTCACCTCGATCAGGCTCGAGCGCTTCTGGAAGTCGTACACGCCCAGCGGCGACGAGAAGCGCGCGGTGCGCGAGGTGGGCAGCACGTGGTTGGGGCCGGCGCAGTAGTCGCCCAGCGACTCGCTGGTGTAGCGGCCCAGGAAGATCGCGCCGGCGTGGCGGATCTTCTCGGCCCAGTGGCGCGGGTTCTCGGCGGAAATCTCCAGGTGCTCGGGCGCGATCGCGTTGGCGATCTCGCAGGCCTCGTCCATGTCGCGCACGCGCACCAGCGCGCCGCGGCCGGACAGCGAGGCGCGGATCACGTCGCGGCGCGGCATGGCCTTGATTTGGCGATGTATGCTCTGCTCCACTTCCGCGAGGTAGTTGGAGTCCGGGCACAGCAGGATCGACTGCGCCAGCTCGTCATGCTCGGCCTGCGAGAACAGGTCCATCGCCACCCAGTCGGGGTCGGTGGTGCCGTCGCAGATGACGAGAATCTCGGACGGGCCGGCGATCATGTCGATGCCCACCGTGCCGAACACGCGGCGCTTGGCCGCGGCCACGTAGGCGTTGCCGGGGCCGACGATCTTGTCGACCTGCGGCAGCGTGGCGGTGCCGTAGGCCAGCGCCCCCACCGCCTGCGCGCCGCCGATGGTAAACACCCGGTCCACGCCGGCGATCTGCGCCGCGGCCAGCACCAGCTCGTTGCGCACGCCGCCCGGCGTGGGCACGACCATGATGACTTCCTTGACGCCGGCCACGCGCGCCGGAATCGCGTTCATCAGCACCGAGGACGGATAGGCGGCCTTGCCGCCCGGCACGTAGATGCCGACGCGGTCCAGCGGCGTCACCTTCTGGCCCAGCACGGTGCCGTCGGACTCGGTGTACTCCCAACTGTGGCTGCCGCACTCGATCTTCTGCTTCTCGTGGTAGGCGCGCACGCGCGCCGCGGCCGCCTCCAGCGCCGCGCGGCGCTTGGGCTCGAGCTCCTCGAGCGCGGCTTCGAGCTCGGCCTGCGACAGTTCCAGCGCGGCCATCGAGCCGGCCTTCACGCGGTCGAAGCGCTCGGTGTATTCCAGCACCGCGGCGTCGCCGCGGGCCTTCACGTCGGCCAGGATCTGCGCCGCGGCGCGGTCGATGGCCTCATCCTCGCCGGCCTCGAAGGCCAGCACGTGGCGCAGCGCGGCCGCGAAATCCGGTTCGGTCGAATCCAGCCGGCGGATTGCGAGATTTTCCATAGCGTATTCGTTCATGACTCCAGTCTCCGGGTCCATGCCCTTGTCCGTCTCCATCGCACCCTCTTCATCGCGCGCGGCTTCAGGCCAGCGCGGCCGAAGCGCGTTCGAACGCCTCGAGAATCGGGGCCAGCCGCTCGCGCTTGAGCTTGAGGGCAGCCTGGTTGACCACCAGGCGCGACGAGATCTGCGCGATCTCCTCCACTTCGACCAGGTTGTTGGCGCGCAAGGTCCCGCCGGTGCTGACCAGGTCGACGATGGCGTCGGCCAGCCCCACCAGCGGCCCGAGTTCCATCGAGCCATACAGCTTGATCAGGTCCACGTGCACGCCCTTCTTGGCGAAGTGCTCGCGCGCCGTCTGCACATACTTGGTGGCCACCGCCAGGCGCGCGCCCTGGCGCACGGCGCTGGCGTAGTCGAAGCCGGCCGAGGTCGCCACCGACATGCGGCAGCGGGCGATGTTCAGGTCGATCGGCGCGTAGAGCCCGGCCATGCCGTGCTCCATCAGCACGTCCTTGCCCGCCACGCCGAAGTCGGCCGCGCCGTACTGCACGTAGGTCGGCACGTCCGAGGCGCGCACGATGATGACGCGCACGTCCGGGTCGGAGGTGGGCAGGATCAGCTTGCGCGAGGTTTCGGGATCCTCGGTCACGTGGATGCCGGCCGCCTCGAGCAGCGGCATGGTTTCGGTGAAGATCCGGCCCTTGGAGAGGGCCAGCGTCAACTGGTTCGGGGAGGGGCTCATCTGCGTCCTTGTTCTGTCTGCTGTGGTCTCGCTCAGGCGATGCGGCGGATCTTCGCGCCGACGGCCGACAGCTTGTCTTCCATGCGGTCGTAACCGCGGTCGAGGTGATAGATGCGGTCGATCACGGTCTCGCCCTCGGCCACCAGGCCGGCGATCACCAGGCTGGCCGAGGCGCGCAGGTCGGTGGCCATCACCCTGGCGCCCGACAGCCGGGGCACGCCGGTCACGACCGCGGTGTTGCCTTCGACCGCGATGTCCGCGCCGAGCCGGTTGAGCTCCTGCACGTGCATGAAGCGGTTCTCGAAAATGGTCTCGGTGATGCGCGCCACGCCGCCGGCGATGCTGTCGAGCGCCATGAACTGCGCCTGCATGTCGGTGGGGAAGGCCGGGTATTCCGAGGTGCGGAAGCCGACCGGCTGCGGGCGGCGGGCCATGCTCAGGCGGATCCAGTCCTCGCCGGTCTCGATCGCCGCGCCGGTCTCGCGCAGCTTGTCGAGCACCGCGTCCAGGATGCCCGGCGGGATGCCGCGCAGCACCACGTCGCCCAGCGTGGCCGCGGCCGCGCACAGGAAGGTGCCGGCCTCGATGCGGTCGCCGATCACGGTGTGGCTGGCGCCGTGCAGGCGCGCCACGCCCTGCACCACCAGGCGGTCGGTGCCGATGCCGTCGATGCGCGCGCCCATCTTGACCAGCAGGTTGGCCAGGTCGGTCACTTCCGGCTCGCGCGCGGCGTTCTCCAGCACGGTCTCGCCCTCGGCCAGCGTGGCGGCCATCAGCAGGTTCTCGGTGCCGGTCACGGTGATCATGTCCGTCACCACGCGCGTGCCCTTCAGGCGCCTGGCGCGGGCGTGGATGAAGCCGTGCTCGATGGCGATCTCGGCGCCCATCGCCTGCAGGCCCTTGATGTGCTGGTCGACCGGGCGCGCGCCGATGGCGCAGCCGCCGGGCAGCGACACGCGCGCCTCGCCGAAGCGCGCCACCAGCGGGCCGAGCACCAGGATCGAGGCGCGCATGGTCTTCACCAGTTCGTAGGGCGCCTCGGGCAGGTTGACGCCGGTGCCATCGAGCGTGACGCGCGCGCCGTCCTGCACGGCCTGCATGCCCATCTGGCGCAGCAGCTTGAGCGTGGTGCTGACGTCCTGCAGGTTGGGCACGTTGTCGAGCGATACGGTATCGGCCGCCAGCAGCCCCGCGCACAGGATCGGCAGCGCGGCATTCTTGGCGCCCGAGACGCGGATCTCGCCGCGCAGCGGGCCATTGCCCTGGATCTCGAGTTTGTCCATCTTCTGTCTTTTCCGGCCGGTGCGCATGGTGCGCGCCCGGCATCGTTCGTCACATTCCGCGGCCGGCGCATCGGCGCGCCCGTCCGCGGTGTCTGGTACCCGCGGGCCGCGCCGGGCGGCCCTGTTTGTCACGTCCGGCCTGTCGGGCGGCCAGCTTGATGTTCCGAGCGGCGTGGCTTGCTGTGGCTTACTTGGCCTGCGCCTGCCATTCGGCCGGCGTCAGCGTCTTCATCGACAGCGCGTGGATCTCGGCGCGCATGCGCTCGCCCAGCGCGGCGTAGACCTGCTGGTGGCGCTGGATCAGGCGCTTGCCGTCGAACTGGGCGCTCACGATGGTGGCGAAGAAGTGCTGGCCGTCGCCCTCCACTTCGAGGTGTTCGCAGGGCAGGCCCTGGGCGATGTAGTCCCTGACTTGTTGCGGTGTAGGCAGCATGATGAGTATTGGCGTTGGTTCGCGTGCGGGCCGATGGCGGCGGATTGGCGGCGGGTTGGCGGCGGGTTGGCGTCGGATTGGCGTCGGATTGGCGTCGGCGGGCGGCGTTCAGTGGCGCAGCTTGTAGCCGCTCTTGAGCATGCGCAGCGCGACAGCCGCGAGCACCACGAAGGCCGTGCCCACCACCGCCAGGCTGTAGGCCGGCGCCACGTCGGAGACGCCGAAGAAGCCGTAGCGGAAGCCGTCGATCATGTAGAAGAACGGGTTGGCGTGCGACACCGCCTGCCAGAACGGGGGCAGCGAGTGGATCGAGTAGAACACGCCGGACAGGAACGTGGCCGGCATGATCAGGAAATTCTGGAACGCGGCGAGCTGGTCGAACTTCTCCGCCCAGATGCCGGCGATCAGCCCCAGCGTGCCGAGGATGGCCGCGCCCAGCAGCGCGAACGCCAGGATCCAGCCGATGTAGGCGAAATGCAGGTGCGCGAACCACGCGGTCACCAGCAGCACGCCCAGGCCCACGGCCAACCCGCGCACCACGGAGGCCACCACGTAGGCGCCGAACATCTCCCAGTGCGACAGCGGCGGCAGCATGATGAACACCAGGTTGCCGGTGATCTTGGACTGGATCAGCGACGACGAGCTGTTGGCGAACGCATTCTGCAGCACGCTCATCATCACCAGGCCGGGCACCAGGAAGGCGGTGTAGCTGATCTGGTCGTACACCTTCACGCGGTCTTCGAGCACGTGGCCGAAGATCAGCAGGTAGAGGATCGCCGTGAGCACGGGCGCGGCCACGGTCTGGAAGCTGACCTTCCAGAAACGCAGCACTTCCTTGTAGAGCAGCGTGCGGAAGCCCACCAGGCCGCCCACCGCCATCGGCGCCAGGTGCGCGTTGAGAGCGTCCGGGACATCCGTCGCGCGGTCGAATTCGGTCGGCATCTTCATGCTGCGGCCTCCACCGCCGTATCCGGCAGCGCGCCGGGCATATGGCCTTCGCGGCGCATGATCTGCACGAACACGTCCTCCAGGTCCGCCTTGTTGATTTCCATGTCCTCGATCTCGCAGCCGGCTTCGCGGCAGGCGGCCAGGATCGGCTCGACCGCCGGATAGCCGGACAGGCGCAGGCGCACCGCGCGCTCGCCCGGGTTGGCGGGCATGCGCAGCGGCTCCAGCGCGGGCGGCAAGGTACCACGCGAAAATGTCAGCGCAAGCTGCAGGCCGGCGAACTGGCTCAGCAGGTTGCTGGTGCGGTCCAGCGCCACCACCTCGCCGAACTTGAGCATGGCGATGCGGTCGCACAGCGCCTCGGCCTCTTCCAGGTAGTGCGTGGTGAGGATGATGGTGTGGCCTTCGCGGTTCAGGCGCGAGATGAACTTCCACAGCGTCTGGCGCAGTTCCACGTCCACGCCGGCGGTCGGCTCGTCGAGCACGATCACGGGCGGGCGGTGCACCAGCGCCTGCGCCACCAGCACGCGGCGCTTCATGCCGCCGGAGAGCTGGCGCATGTTGCTGTCGGCCTTGTTGGTGAGATCGAGGTTGGCCATGATCTCGTCGATCCAGTCGTCGTTGCGGGTCAGGCCGAAGTAGCCCGACTGCAGGCGCAGCGTCTCGCGCACGGTGAAGAACGGATCGAAGACCAGTTCCTGCGGCACCACGCCCAGCATGCGGCGCGCCAGCCGGTAATCGGACACGACATCGTGGCCGAGCACGCGCACGCTGCCGGAATCGGCGCGGTTCAGGCCCGCGAGAATGGAGATCAGCGTGGTCTTGCCGGCACCGTTGGGGCCGAGCAGGCCGAAGAATTCGCCGCGCTCGACGGTGAAGCTGACGCCCTTGAGCGCCTGCAGGTTGCGGTAGCGCTTGCGAACATCGGTGAGTTCGATGGCTTTCATGGCCGGATACTGTTTGGCAGGCGCTGCGGGCTGCGGGCTCGCGCGCCGGCCTCCTTGAAATGGCGGGGACCGCCTTGGGTGCTTCGACCGGGTCTTGCGTCTGGTCCGTGCCTTTTTGTGCCGGAACGGTCGAACAACCCGGAATTATAGGGGATGCGGGAGCAGTCCCGCTGTGTGCGCGAGGCGTGGCGCGTGCCATCGCCCGGGCATCGCGGTAGCAGGCGCCAGCACGGCGGCCTGCCACGGATGCCGGTTCAATGTCGGTGGGAGGCCCGGTGAGAAGCGTCGGACGGCGCGCCGGCGTCCGCGGCGGGCGCCAGTTGCAGCAGGGAGTCGACGCCGTACAGCGTGGCCAGCTGGGCCAGTTGCGCCGGCACGCCGACGAAGGACAGGACCTGCCCGCGGCCGGCGGCATCGCGCTGCCAGGCCAGCAGCACGGCGACCGCGGCGGAATCCACCTGGGCCAGCGCGCTGCAGTCCACCCGGTCTTCGCCCTGGGCCAGGCGAGCCAGCCCGTCACGCAGCACGGCGGCGGCGTTGCGGTTGGTCAGCGAAGTGTCGAGCGAGAGCATCGAAGGGAGCCAGGGCTTTGCGGATAAGGGACTTCAGGAACTGAACGGCGCACCCGCCAGTCGGGGCGGG
>NZ_AQPL01000086.1:0-5638 GCF_000395345.1 Cupriavidus sp. WS
CCCCCGCCAGTCGGGGCGGGTGCGCCCATTGTAGAACACTTCGGCCGTGCATGCTGCGCCGCAACCGGCGCGGCATGCCTCAGTTCTTGGCGTTGGCGAGTTGGCGGTTGCGGTCCTGCAGCGTCTTGACCACGCCTTCCACGCCCTGCTGGCCGACGATGGTGTTGAAGCTGCCCTTGTACGCCTCGGTCAGCCAGGCGCCCAGCACGTTGATGTCATAGACCTTCCAGCCCTGCGGGGTCTTCTCGAGGCGGTAGTCCAGCTGGATCGGGTCGCCCTTGTTGATGACCTGGGTGCGGATGGTGGCGTCGGTGTCGTCCGGCGCGCCGCGGTACGGGCGGAACTGCACCTGCTGGTCGCGGATCTGCGCGATCGCGCCCGAATAGGTGCGGATCAGCAGGGTCTTGAATTCGTCGGTGATCTGCTTCTGCTGTTCCGGCGAGGCCTTGGACCAGTTGCGGCCCATCGCGATCTGGGTGGTGCGCTGGAAGTCCGCGTTGGGCAGGATCTTCTGCTCGACCAGCGCCGAGATCTTGCCGATATTGCCGGCCTGCATGTCCTTGTCGGCCCGCACGGTGGCCATCACGTCGCCGACCACGGCCTTGACCAGGCCATCGGGCGTGCTGGCATCCTGCGCCTGGGCATGGGCGGCGCCGGCAAAGGCAGCCACGGCAAGAAAAGGCAGCAACAGTCGCTTCATCATCATCTTCTTCCTTGTCAATCTGACGCAGGGTATGCCGCGGTGCGGCGTCCTCGCGTATCCCGGCCTCCGGCCGGTTGGTGGTCACGCCCGGTTGGAGTCGGGCGCCCCCGGGGAGTTCGCGGCGCCGAGGCTTCCGGCGCCACATCCATACGTTTTGTTGCAACGCTCACAACCGCGTCACGCATGGCGCGGCGCGGCGGGCGCGCTCAGCGCGGAAAACGGATGCCGGGCGGCATCTGCACCGGCGGCGTGGGCAGCGCCTGGTTTTCCTGCTGGGCATCGGCCGGCGGCGCGGACGGCTCGCCGTCGTCCTCGCTCTGCGGCGGATTGCCATCATAGATCTGGTACTGGCGGCGCTGCAGGTAGGCGTCGCGCAGGAAGCTGTATTTGTCCAGCGCGGCTTCCTCGATCAGGTTGGACGCGCTCAGCAGCGAGGCGCGCGTGCTGACGACGCGCACCCCGGTCAGCGTATTGCGGACCCAGATCGGGTCCACGTACGCCAGCGGGTCCATCTGGCGGTCCACCAGCATGCCGGCGGTATCGCGCACCGTGCTCGGCCCGAACAGCGGCAGCACCAGGTACGGGCCGGCCGGCACGCCCCACACGCCGAGGGTCTGGCCGAAGTCTTCCTTGTACTTGGGCAGCCCGGCCGGGGTGGCGATGTCGATCAGGCCGCCGATGCCCAGCACGCTGTTGATCGCCACGCGCATGGTGTCTTCCGCCGCGCGCGTGGGCTTGCCCTGCAGCAGGTTGTTGATGGCCGAGTAGACATCGCTGACGTTGGAGAACGCGTTGTCGATCGCGGTGCGGATCGGCGAGGGCACGTAGTCGGTATAGAGCTGCGCGACCGGCTTGAGCACGACCTTGTCGACGCCGTCGTTGACGCGCTGGACCTGCCGGTTGAACGGCTCGATCGGGTCCTGCGGATTCGCCGTGGGCCCCGTCGCGCAACCCGCCATCAACAAGGCGGCCGCGGCCGCCGCCAGCCACTTCTGCCCCCCGCGCCATGACGCGGCGACCCGTTTGCGCATCATTTCACTCCCCCTGCGGGGGCGCTGGCCGCGCTCCCGCCCGCGTTGTTGCCGCCGGCACCCGCGTCCGCGGCTTTGTTATAGAGGAACTGCCCGATCAGGTTTTCCAGCACCACGGCCGACTGCGTCATGGTGATGCGCCCGCCGTCGGCCAGCATGGCGGTGTCGCCGCCCGCCTCGAGGCCGATGTACTGCTCGCCGAGCAGGCCCGAGGTGAGGATCTTGGCCGAGGTGTCCTTGGGAAACTGGTAGCGCGTCTCCAGGTTCAGCGACACGGTGGCCTGGTAGGTCTTGTCGTCGAAGCGGATGTCCGCCACGCGGCCCACCACCACCCCGGCGCTCTTGACCGGCGCGCGCGGCTTGAGGCCGCCGATGTTGTCGAAGCGCGCCTGCACGGCATAGGTTTGCTGGAACGACAGCGAACTCATGTTGCCGGCCTTCAGGGCCAGGAACAGCAGCGCGACGAAGCCCGCCACCACGAACAGGCCAACCCAGAAATCGAGGGTATTTCTTTTCATCTCTCGTCTCTTTTTCAAATACTGCACCGCGGCAACGGGCCGGATGGGGACAACGGCCCTGCCGGCTCAGCTGAACATCAGCGCCGTCAGCAGGAAATCCAGCGCCAGCACCGCCAGCGAGGCGATCACCACGGTCCGCGTGGTGGCGCGCGATACGCCTTCGGGCGTGGGCTTGGCCTCATAACCCTGGTACAGGGCGATGAACGTCACCGCGACGCCGAAGATAAAGCTCTTGATGACACCGTTGAGCACGTCGGCGCGCACGTCCACGCCGCCCTGCATCTGCGACCAGAACGCGCCCGCGTCCACGCCGATCATCTGCACGCCGACCACGTAGCCGCCGAGGATGCCGACCGCGCTGAAGATCGCGGCCAGCACCGGCATGGCCACCACGCCCGCCCAGAAGCGCGGCGCGATCACGCGCTGCAGCGGGTTCACCGCCATCATCTCCATTGCGGTGAGTTGTTCGCCGGCCTTCATCAAGCCGATTTCGGCGGTCAGCGAGGTGCCGGCGCGCCCGGCGAACAGCAGCGCGGTCACGACCGGCCCCAGCTCGCGCACCAGCGACAGCGCCACCAGCAGGCCGAGCGCCTGCTCCGAGCCGTAGCGGTTGAGCGTGTAATAGCCCTGCAAACCGAGCACGAAGCCGACGAACAGCCCCGATACGGCGATGATCACCAGCGACAGGTTGCCGACGAAGAAGATCTGGTCGCTCACCAGCCGGAAGCGCCGCAGCAGCGCCGGCGACATCGCCAGCACCGTGAAGAACATGCGCGTGGCGTGGCCCAGCCCGTTCACGGAGCGCCGCACCGCGGCACCGATATTGGTGAAGAATCCCATCATCGGACGGCCTCGCCGGTGAAGTCGTCGGCCAGCGACGGCCCAGGATAGTGGAACGGCACCGGGCCGTCGGCCTCGGCATGGACGAACTGGTGCACGAAGGGATCGGCCGACGCGCGCAGCGCCTCGGGCTCGCCCTCGGCGACGATGCGGCCGTCGGCGATGAAATAGACGTAGTCGGCGATCTGGAAGGTCTCGTTGACGTCGTGCGAGACGATGATGGTGGTGGCGCCGAGCGCCTCGTTGAGGCTGCGGATCAGGCGCGCGGTCAGGCCCAGCGAGATCGGGTCCAGCCCGGCGAACGGCTCGTCGTACATCAGCAGCGCCGGGTCCAGCGCGATCGCGCGGGCCAGCGCCACCCGGCGCGCCATGCCGCCGGAGATCTCCGAGGGCATCAGGTCGCGCGCGCCGCGCAGGCCGACCGCGTTGAGCTTCATCAGCACCAGGTCGCGGATCATCGACTCGGGCAAGTCGGTATGTTCGCGCAAGGGGAAGGCAACGTTGTCGAACACCGAGAGATCGGTGAACAGCGCGCCGAACTGGAACAGCATGCCCATCTGACGCCGCACGGCGTACAGGCCGTCGCGGTCCAGCGCGGGGATGTTGGCGCCGTTGAACAGGATTTCGCCCTGCTGCGGCCGGACCTGGCCGCCGATCAGGCGCATCACGGTAGTCTTGCCGCAGCCCGAGCCGCCCATGACGGCGACCACCTTGCCGCGCGGGAAACGCATGCTGAGGCCCGACAGGATAGGCTTGCCGCCCGCCGTGTAGGCGAAGTCGACAGCGTTGAGCTCGACGAGGTTTGAGGCGGATTCCGTCACGTTTGCACCGTTTTGGCAGTCCGCCATTATAAGGGCTAGTACCTAGCCATGCCCGGAGCAGTGTGGCGCAATCCACATCCATCGGCTGCAAATAATTGTTTCATCACTTTTTGCGGCTGGCGTGCCGTTCGAAACACATATTTCAGATCCGGCTATGGCTCCGTCGGCCCGCCCGCCTGCCGCAGGATCACCTGCCACTGGATCGACTCGGAGCGGATCGCGGTGGCGAACGCTTCCGGCGAGTCGCGCAGCGGCGTCAGCCCCGCCGCCAGCAGGCGGTCGCGCACCTCGCGCTCGCCCATGACGGCATCGAGCTCGCCGGCCAGCCGCGCGACGATCGCGTGCGGCGTCTTGGCCGGCGCGATCACGCCGAACCAGGCGCCCGCGCCGTAGCCGTCCAGCCCCGACTCCTGCAGCGTGGGCACCGCCGGCGCAAGCGGCGAGCGCGCCGTGCCGGTTACGCCCAGCAGCCGCAGGTTGCCGTTGCGGACGTGGCCCTGCACCGCGGCATAAGAGCAGAAACAGGCACTGATGCGGCCCGCGAGCATCTCCTGCACCACCGCGCCCTCCCCCTTGGCCGTCACCAGCGGCACGCCGTTGGGCACGCCGTGCACCGCGTATTCCGCATACAGGTGCGAAGGGCTGCCGGCCTGCCCGGAGCCATAGCTGTACGAAGCCGGGCTGGCCTTGACCGCGGTCAGCCACTGCTGCGGCGTGCGCATCGGCAGGCGCGCGTCGATCACCAGGAACAGCGGCATGGTGGCGACCCGCGCCACCGGCGTGAAGTCGCGCACCACGTCGTAGGGCACCGGCTCCAGGCCGGGCTGGATCAGCATGGTGGCCTGGTGGAACAGCAGCGTATGGCCGTCCGAGCTGGCCTTGGCCACCACGTCGCCGGCCGTGGTGCCGCCCGCGCCGGGCCGGTTGTCCACGTCCACCGACACGCCCAGGCGCGCCGCCAGCCGCTCGGCCAGCATGCGCGCCACCGCATCCGGCACGCCGCCGGCCGGGAACGGCACGATCAGGCGCACCGGGCGCGCGGGAAACGAGATCGGACGGGCGTAGCTGGCCGGAGTGGCGGCCGAGGTCGTGGCCGAGGCAGACGATGGCGCCGCGGGCCGGGCCAGGCAGACCCCGCCCGCGGCGGACAGCACGCCGCCGAGGCAAAGCGCCAGGGCGCGCGCCGCAAGACGGCGCGGGGCAGGCAACGAGCCGGGCCGACGACCGGCGCGCGGCGATGGCAACCAACGGGACGGCTCTGCCGCGGGGTGAAGCAACTTCGCCTTACCTCGCCAAAGCCGCGAAAACATGCGCACTTCGGACATCAACTCCTCCGAGCCACGGGCGTTGCCGGTGACATATGGGTCGGCTGAAAAGGGGATGAGCGAGGCAGTCTTTGTTCTGATTGTGCGGTTCATTCTACGAACAATGGCCAGAGCCGCACAGACCACGTTAACCATAGCCGGGACAACCCTGTGCGGGCCGCCGGGCCGATGCGCGGCACCCCGCAAACCCGCGCCGGGGCGCCGTCTATAATCGCCGGCCATGAGCCAATCCATGCGCGAATCCATCCTCCGTCCGATGACGCCCGCCGACCTGCCCGCCGTGCTCGGCATCCAGGCGCAGTGCTACCGCGGCACGCTGCACGAATCCGGCGCGGCGCTGGCCAGCCGGCTGGCGCTCTCGCCCGCCACCTGCTGGGTCGCCGCGCCGGCGGGCCGGCCC
>NZ_AQPL01000087.1:0-671 GCF_000395345.1 Cupriavidus sp. WS
GGCGGGCCGGCCCGAGGCGCTGGCCGCCTACCTGTTCACCCACATGTGGCCGCAGGACAGCCTGCCGCCGTTCGACGGCCTGCTGGCCAGGCACTGGGACGGCGGCGAACTCACCTGGTTCGTGCACGACATGGCGGTGGCGCCCGCCGGGCAGGGGCAAGGCCTGGCCTTGCGGCTCTGGCAGGCAGCGCGGGCGGCGGCGCTCGACGCCGGGTTGCGCTCGTCGCGGCTGGTCGCGGTGCAGTCGGCGGCCGGCTGGTGGGGCCGGCTGGGCTATCAGCAGATTGCGCCGGCGGGCGCGGCGTTGTCCGCCAAACTGGCGGCCTATGGGGACGATGCGGTGTTGATGGAGAGGGAAGTTTAGTTGCGGGTCTGCCTGACTTCGATGAGGAAATTTTTTTATTTTAAATCAATTACTTAATATCAAGTTTAACGACTGAACGTCGAAGTCAATGGCTGAACGTCAAAGTCAAAGTCAAAGGCTTTCGCTCCCCCGGAGCGACCTACTTTCTTTTCCCCGAAAAGAAAGTAGGCAAAGAAAGCGGGCTGCCTGGCCGGCAGGGGCAGAAACGTTGGGGTTTCTAGTGTTTCTGGTTTCGTCGTGGGGCCTGCGGTTCTGCTGACATCCTGCCGTTATCGGTTCGGCTGGCCACGATCTGGCTGGCGGTGTG
>NZ_AQPL01000088.1:0-2248 GCF_000395345.1 Cupriavidus sp. WS
CGAGGAAGCGTTCCAGGAAGAATGACGCGGGCGGCGCGCAGCCGCGCTAGGCGTTGCTGCGCGCCTCCGCGCGGTCGTGCCCGGCCCAGGTCAGGCGCCATCCGGACGTGGCCGTCTTGGCCACCAGGCCCGCGTCCTGCAGCAACAGCAGGTGGTGGCCGAGCTTGGATGCCTCGACGTTGCCAAGCGCCTTGGCCAGCTGGAGATCGCTCAGCATGGCCTGGCTGTCGGCCCGCAGCGCCGTCAGAACGCGGTCCGCGAAAGACATGTCTCGCCGCATTTGGTCCCCCTCCCGACGTGTCGGGCGCGCCGCCGGCGGCGCGCTCCTGCTGCCAGCATAGGCGCTAACGCGCGCGTCCACCGTGGGATTTTGCGCGGCCCGCCACACTGCCGCGCGCGCCAAACAAATCGCACACCCTCGCCGGCAAACGGCGTATGCTGCCCGGAAAACGCCGGCACGGGAGACAACGATGGCCAGACAGATCAAGCACAAGGCGGAACTGCGCGCGATGATCCGCGCCGAGCAGCAGAAACACGCGGAATGCGCCGGCACCTGCTTCGGCGACGTGGTCTGGCATGCGCCCGATGCCGATGGCTGCAACTGGACCCTTTCCACGATGGAAGGCGAGAACGGCAAGGCCTGCCTCGACAAGATCCGGCCCTTCACCGCATCGCTGCAGCAGACCTACAACGTGCCCGACGAGGGCAAGTAGTCCGGCTAGCTGGGGAAGCGCATGCGCGGCACGCCCGCGGCGGCGCGCGAGCCGACCGGGCGCAGTTCGCCGTCCCACGGCTGCGCCTGCGGGTCGAGCACGTAGTCGCCCTCGCCGCTCTTGTCGTAGAGGTTGTCGCGGATGGCCTGGCCGATGGCCAGGCGGCAAAGCGCCTCGGAGCTGCCGGCGACGTCGCCGGCCAGCGCCGTGTCATCGCTGGCCTGCACGCCGAACGAGCGCCGGCCTTCGCCGACGAAGCTGGTGAAGCGCACGCCGTTCGGGCGGCTGGCGTCGACGAAGCTGACGGCGACGTGATAGGCGATGCCCTTGCCCTCGCCCGGCAGGGTACACAGGAAGTTCGACGGTGCGGCAACCTTGCTCATGGTGTATGCGCTCGCAAGGCCGCGGCGCGCGCGGCCGGATTTGACAGCCGGACAGGCCGCCGGCGCGGACCGTCCCGCGCTGCGGGGGTCCGGCCATGTTACCGGGGATCGCCGCGGCCCGCGCGGCGGCCCCGCGCCGGTGTCAGAGCGATACCACGGACTGCCCGGGAACCGCGCCGTTGATGATGTCCTCGGCATAGCGCAGCACGCCGCGGCGCGCGGCGCCGACATTGTCCCACTGGGTGCTGTCGAGGCGGAACGTGCGGGCCTGTCCGCCGCTGGGCTCGCCGCCCTCGCGGCAGATCACCACGGCGGCGTCGAAGGTCCGGTCGGGCCTGCGCTCGGGCCAGTTGCGCACCACCGCATGCTTGTAGACGAGCGGGTACAGGTCGTAGCCCTTGTAGCTGGCAATCGGGTTGGTATCCATGATGCGCTCCGCGGTTCGATGCTCCCCACTCTACTCCTATCGCCCGCGCGGCCTGCCTTTTATTTGCGGCGGCGGCGGGCGTCGCGGCCATAAAAAAACCCCGCCAGGCGGGGTTTTTTTCAGCGGTGAAGCTGGGTGAAGCTGCGGCGATCAGATCGGTTCGATCTTGGTCGCTGCCGGGCCCTTCTGGCCCACGCCGGCGACGTAACGCACCTTCTGGCCTTCCTGCAGGGACTTGAAGCCGCTGCCCTGGATTTCGGAGAAGTGCGCGAACAGGTCGTTGCCGCCTGCGTCCGGGGTGATGAAGCCGAAGCCCTTGGAATCATTGAACCACTTGACGGTACCGGTTTCCATGCTGGATATCCTTTAAACCTTAAAAGTTCTGAATGAGCCTGATGCTCACCAGGCACGACGATCAAGGAAGGAACATGGAGCAATTGAATCGCCGCTTGGAGGGGACGATCCATAACATCGGAGTAACCGCTTGAAAGACCTGCATCAGCGTTTATACAGGCCGGCGGGGATGGTGTCAACGAAGCTGCGAAAAAAGTCTGCCGCGCGGCGCAAAAAGGACCGGGGCGAGACCCTTTTGCCGGGCGCCCGGCCCCCGCGCTCAGTCTTCGTAGCCGTCCAGCCCGACCCGGTACAGCGTGGCGCCCACTTTCTCGAGCAGGGCGCGCGCCGCGTCCGTGAACGGCTCCCTGGCCAGCAGCGCGGCCAGTCCC
>NZ_AQPL01000089.1:0-10503 GCF_000395345.1 Cupriavidus sp. WS
GTCCGTGAACGGCTCGCTGGCCAGCAGCGCGGCCAGTCCCGCCACGGCGTCGTCGACCGAAAGCTCGACCGTTTCGTCGGTGGCGATGCGCTCGAAGGTACTGATCACTACGGTGGGATCCATCCGGACTCTCCTGCAAAGACGTGTTTGGCCGCCCGCGCGCCATGCCCGGGCCGGCAAGCTGCGCGCATGGTAGCACCAGCGCGCGGCGCCGGCGCCCCGGCCCGCCCGGGACCAGGCAGGGCCGCGGCGGCGGGCACGGCTTCAGCCCCGGGAGGGCAGCGCCGCGCCTAGCCGAGCCATTGCCGCATGACGTCTTCGTTGTGCTCGCCCACTTCGGGGGGCGCCGTCCAGCCTTCGGTGATGTCGAAGCCGCTGTAGCGCACCGCCGGGCCGAGCGTGGGGACCTCGCCATAGCGCGGGTGGCGCAGGGTCAGCTGCATGCCCCGGTGGCGCACCTGCCGGTTGGCGAAGACCTGGCTCATGCTGTTTACCGGCGCGCAAGGCACGCCGGCTTCCTCCAGCCGGGCGAGGATGTCGTCGGTGGCCCACTTGCGCACTTCCTCGTCGAGCGTGGCATAGAGCTCGTCGCGGTGCACCACGCGGGCCGGCATCGTGCCGTAGCGTTCGTCCCGCAGCAATTCCGGGCGGCCCAGGATCTTCACGAACGATTCGAAGAAATTCTGGAAGCCCGCGCCGATCACGGCCCAGCCGTCGCGCGTCTCGAACGCTTTGTAGGGCACCTGCTGCGCGTGTTCGGAACCCCACTTGCGGGGTTCCTCCCCGGTCATCAGGTACTCGAGCGCGGCGTTGGCGAGGAAGGCGACCTCGCTTTCCAGCAGGCTGGTCATGACGTGCTGCCCCCGGCCGGTGCGCTCGCGCTGCAGCAGGGCGGCGACGATCGCCGTCTGGCAGTTCATCCCCGCCAGCATGTCGAACGCGGACGTGCCGAGCTTGACCGGCGCCCCCTCGCGGGAGCCGGTGATGCTCATGTACCCCCCCACCCCCTGGATGGTCAGGTCGAACGCGCCGAGCGCGGCGTCCGGGCCGTCGGCGCCGAACCCGGATATCGACGCATAGACCAGCCGCGGCGACGCGGCCGCGAGCGTCTCGTAGTCCAGCCCCATCCGACCCATGACGTCGGGACGGAAGTTCTCCAGCACGACATCGGCCTTGAGGCACAGCGCGCGCGCGGTCTGCCGGCCCTCGTCGCTGCGCAGGTCGAGCACGATGGAGCGCTTGTTGCGGTTGGTCGCGTACCAGGTGATGCCGTTGTCCTTGAAGTACGGCGGCCCTTGCTCGCGCAGCGGGTCGCCGCCGCCGGGGGACTCCACCTTGACCACGTCCGCGCCCAGGTCCCCAAGCAACTGGGCACAGTAGGGCCCGGCGAAAAAGCGGGTGAAATCGAGCACCCGTACGCCGCTCAGCGGCTTGTCTGTCTTCTGCATGGTTTTCTCTCTCCTTGGGATGGGCCCGATCTACTCGGCCTTGATTTTCGCTTCCTTGACGATCCTGGACCAGTTGTCGACCTCGGAACGGATGCGCGCCTGGACCTGCTCGGCGGGAAGGTTCACCGCCTGCACGCCCTGCTTGTCGAAGGCGCGCCCGACCTCCGGCGACGCCACGATGCGCGCGACCTCGGTGCCCAGCTTGTCCACGGCGGCCCTGGGCGTCCCCTTGGGCACGGCAAGGCTGTAGAGCGCCGTCACCTCGAACCCGGGGATGCCGGTCTCGGCCACGGTGGGGACATTGGGATACTGCGCCAGGCGCTGCCCGCTGGTCACGGCCAGCACGCGCAGCTTGCCGGCGCGGACGTGGGGCTCGATCGTCGACGTGCTCTCGACGGTGAAGGCCACTTCGCCGCCCAGCAGCCCGACGACGGAGGGGCCGCCCCCCTTGTAGGGAACGTGCGTGGCCTCGAAGCCGGCGGCCCGCTTGAGCATCTCCGTGATCAGGTGCGGCGTGCTGCCGATGCCGGAGGAGGAATAGTTGTACTTGCCCGGGTCCGCCTTCATGAGCTTGATGAATTCGGCGAAGTTCTGCGCCGGGAATTTGTCGGCGACCACCAGCGCGTAGGAGCCGACGCCCAGGCTGGCGACGGGCATGAAGTCGCTCACCGGATCATAGGGAATGCCCTTGTAGAGGCTGGGGCTGGCCGAGAACATGATGGAATTGACCATCAGCATGGTGTAGCCGTCGGCCGGGGACTTGGCCGCGATGGAGGTGCCGACCGTGATGCCCGCGCCGGGGCGATTGTCCACCACCACCGGCTGCCTGATCGTGAGCGAGAGCTTGTCGCCCACGATGCGCGCGAGGTTGTCGTTGGCGCCTCCGGGCGGCTGCGGGACGATGAGCCGGATCGGCTTGTCGGGATAGGTGGGCTCGGCCACGGCCGACGTGGCGAATACCGCGGCGCTCAGCATGACCATCGAAGCCATGAACTTCTGCAGCATGGATGTCTCCTTTTTTTATGGTTTCCACCGTGGTGGCGACACCACTGTGTCACGGTGCCGCGAGGGTAGAAAGCGATAAAAAGTTGTCAGGTCATGCGTGCGGAAGGGGCGAGCGCCAGGCAGGGCGCGTGCCGTGTGTCAAGCGCCGTGTGTCAGCGCCGGGCCTCGAAACGGCGCGGCGGCCGGCGGGGTCCGGGGGAGGATGGCGGGCGGGCCTGCTATCGTCGATGGCGGAGGCTGCCACGCGCCGGCCGGAGCGGGGGAAGGACTCAGGCCTGCTGCGCGGCGCCGGCGCCGGCGTCGCGGACGTCCCGGACCGTCTGCCGGCGCGCCTCTTCGTGGATCCAGGAACGGAACAGTTCGAGCCTCGACTCGTTCTTCTTTGCCTCCGGAAATACCAGGCAATAGGCGTCCTCGCTGGTGAACGTGCCGGGGAACGGCGCCACCAGGCGGCCGGTCGCCACCTCGTCCTCGATCAGGATGCGCGGCAGCAGCCCGAGGCCCAGCCCGGCCACCGCCGCCTGCAGCACCATGTAGAGATGCTCGAAGCGCGGCCCGGCAAGGCCGTTGACGCCGTGCACGCCACGGCTCTGCATCCACTCGGGCCAGCAGGTCTGGCGGCTGGTCTGCTGCAGCAGCACATGGCGTCCGAAGTGGTCGATGGACAGCAGGTTCTCCCGGTTGGCCTGGTAGTAGCTCTGGGAACACACCACCAGCAGTTCCTCGCCCACCAGCTTCTCCGTCACCACCGCGCCCGGCCAGTCGTTGGCGCCGTAGTAGATCGCGGCATCGAAGGGCTCGGACTGGAAATCGAAGGGCTTGGCGCGCGTGGAGAGGTCGACGAATATGTTGGGGAACCGCGTGGAGAATTCCGCCAGCCGCGGGATCAGCCACCGGGTGCAGAACGCGGGCGGCGTCGCCAGCCGGATGATGCCGCCCTTGCCCTTGTGCGCCAGCAGGTTGACCGTGGCGGTCTGCATCTGCTCGAGCGAGGCGCGGATGTCCTCCACGTAGCTCTGCCCCGCTTCGGTCAGGACCAGGCGCTTCTTGACCCGCTGGAACAGCATCAGGCCCAGGTATTCCTCGGTCTGCCGGATCTGCCGGCTGACGGCGCTCTGCGTGAGATTCAGTTCCTGCGCGGCCCGGGTGAAGCTCAGGTGGCGCGCGGCCGCCTCGAAGGTGCGCAAGGCGGTCAGTGAAGGTAGTTGCCAGCTCATCGTTCGACCATAGGGCGCTTACCAAGCCTTGCGTAAAGCCCTCAGTTCCTCCATGTCATCCGGTGCGGCACCGCGCGCCCGGTCTTCACCCCACGCTGCGGGGCTGCCTTCACGACGACGACGCCGGCTCCGCCCGCGGCGCCGCGAAGGCTCGCATCCGCCGGGTCGGGCGCCGGGCCCCGGCGGGCTTCCGGATCATAGCATCGCGGGTAGCGCCGCCGGCCGGCTCATATGACACCGCGCCGGCGCAGGCCCGCGATGTCGTCCGCGGACAGGGCCAGCCATTCGGCCAGCACGTCGGCGCTATGCTGCCCGACCGCCGGCGGCGCGGTCCAGCCGGCGCCGACGTCGAAGGCCGAATAGGTGACTGCCGATGCGATCTGCGGCGTCACGCCGCCCGCGGGGCCCGCCGAGCCGGCCACCATGTCCCGGCGGGTGTCGCGGCAGTGCGCCAGCGCCTCCTCGATGCTGTGCACCAGCGCGTGCGGCACGCCGGCCTCGCGCAGCCCGATGGCCAGCGCCGCGAAGTCGAACTCCGCGATGCGCGCATCGAGCAAGGCATAGAGCTCCGCCTGGCGGGCGACGCGCGCCGCGGCCGACGAGAAGCGCGGGTCGCGTTGCAGGCTGGGCCGGCCGATGGCCGACACGAGCGCCATGAAGTGATCCTCGCGCGCGGCGTCGATCACCAGCCACCGGTCGTCGCGCGTGCGAAACGCCTTGCGCGGCGCGGCGCGCGTGCTGGCCGCGCCCCGGCGCCCGGGCACCTGCCCGGTATGGAAATGATCCACGGCGGTGTCGAGCAGGAGCGCCACCTGGCTTTCCAGCAGGCTGGTCTCCACGCGCTGGCCCATGCCGGTCGCCAGCCGCTGCAGCAGCGCCGCCGCGATCGCGGCCTGGCAGTGCATGCCGGCGGCGAGGTCGATCGCCGAGGTGCCGAGCTTGATCGGGCCGGCATCCTCGTCGCCGGTCAGGCTCATGTAGCCACCCAGCGCCTGGATGGTCAGGTCGAAGGCGCCGCTGCGGCTGTCCGGCCCCTCCGAGCCGTATCCCGAAATGGAGGCGTGGATCAGCCGCGGCGCGGCGCCCGACAGGCTCTCGTAGTCGAGCCCCAGGCGCGCCATCACGCCAGGCCGGAAGTTCTCGACCAGCACGTCCGCCTGGCCGGCGAGACGGCGCGCCAGGGCGACGCCTTCGGCCGACTTCAGGTCCAGCGTGAGCGAGCGCTTGTTGCGGTTGCACGCCAGGAACGTCAGGCCATTGCCCGCGTGGAAAGGCGGGCCCTGGAGACGCAGCGGATCGCCGGTGCCGGGCAGCTCGACCTTGACCACGTCCGCACCCAGGTCGCCCAGCAGCATGGTGCAGTAGGGTCCGGCGAGCACGCGGGTGAAGTCGAGCACCTTCAGCCCGGCATAGGGCTTGGGCTTGTCATGCATCGGGCGACTCAATCGACGAAGGCCTTGATGTGGGTCGCCACGGCCACGACCTTGCCATGCTGGTTCAGGCATTCCACCTTGGCGGTGATGCGGCGGCTGGCCGGGTCCACGCTGTCCACGACATAGCGCGTGGTGACGGTGTCGCCGAACCTGACGCCGTCCAGGAAGCGCACCTTGTCGTAGCCGAGCGACACGGTGCGCCCTATGCGCAGCCTGGCCGACGCCGTCGACATGAAGCCCATGAGCAGCGTGCCGTGGGCGATGCGCGTGCCATACCCGCCCTTGCGCATGTATTCCTCGTCCACGTGGTTGGGCGAGAAGTCGCCGGTGATGCCCGCGTACAGATAGACGTCGGACTCGGACACGGTCTTGGTGAAGACGACGGTGGTTCCGATGACGACGTCTTCGATCTTGCCCGACGGCGATTGAAAGTATTCGAGTTCCATGAAGAAGGTCTCCGGGGTTGGCATGGTTCAGGGTTTAGGGAACTAGGGGTGCAACCTGGTCCGCGGGCGCGAGCCAGTCCTGCAATACGCTCTCGGTGTGCTCGCCGGCCGTGGGCGGCGCCATCCAGTCCTCGGCGACGGCAAAGGCGGAATACCTGGCGGGAGGGCCGAGCACGGCGCGCGCGCCGGGCCGCCCGCCCGGCAGGTCGACGCGCATGCCGCGATGGCGCACCTGCCGGTGCGCAAAGACCTGCGCCAGGTCGTTGACCGGCGCGCACGGCACGCCCGAGCGCTCCAGCCGGCGCAGGAGGTCGCCGGTGCCGTGGCGCGCCGTTTCCGCATCCAGGGCGGCATATAGCGCGGCGCGGTTCTGCACCCGCCCGGACATGGTGGCAAAGCGGGCATCGGCAGCGAGGTCCGGGCGGCCGAGCTCCTGCACGAACGCCGCGTACAGGTTCTGGAAGCCGGCCGCCACGACGATCCACCCGTCAGCCGTGCGAAAGGCCTTGTAGGGGACCTGCTGCGCGTGCTCCGACCCCCAGCGCGCGGGCTGCGGCCCGCCCAGCAGGCATTCCACGGCGGCGTTGGCCAGAAAGGCGATTTCCGATTCGAGCACGCTCGTCGAGACATGCTGGCCCAGCCCCGTCGCCGCGCGCTGGAACAGCGCGGCAAGGATGGCCGACTGGCAGTTGACGCCGGCCAGGGCCTCCAGGGCCGAGGTGCCAAGGCGGCTGGGCGCGCCGTCCCGCCCGCCGGTGATGCCCATGTAGCCCCCAGCGGCTTCGGCCAGCAGATCGGCGGCGTCCTGCGGCGCGGGGCCAGCGGGCATCACCGCCGGCACCACGCGCGCATACACCAGCCGCGGCGCGGCCCGCGACAGCTCGGGCCAGCCAAGACCCAGCCCGTCGAGCGTGGCCGCGGGCAGCGCGTCGATCAGCACGTCGGCGCGGCCGCACAGACGGCGCAGCAGTTCGCGCCCCTCGCCGGTGTGCGGGTCCGCCGACAGCGATCGCTTGTTGCGGTTGAAGGCCGCGTGGCAGGCCGCGCCCGCCGTCCACGCGCCGTCCACGCGGACCACGTCGGCGCCCAGGTCGCCCAGGCACTGCCCGCCATACTGGCCGGCGACCGAACCGGCGGAGAACTCGAGCACCCGCAGGCCCCGCAGCGCCTTGCCGGCGCCCGGCGAAGAAGAATCGGGAAGGGACATCATCTGCCTCGAAACACCGGGCGCCGTTTCTCGAAATGCGCGCGCATGCCTTCTTCGTTGTCCTGCGTGGCATCCAGCGGGCGGCGCAGGCGCTGGTCCAGCGCCCCCGCTTCGCGCAGCGACAGGCTGGCCCCTTCGTTCAGCGAACGCTTGAGCGCCGCCAGCGCCAGGGGCGCGGTCGCCTCCATCTCCCGCGCCCAGTTCAGCGCCTCGTCGAGCAGGTGTTCCGCCGGCACGACGCGATCGACCATGCCGAACCGGTGCGCGTCCTCGGCGCCGAACCGGCGCGCGGTAAACAGCAGGTCCTTGGCGCGGGTCACGCCGACGATGCGGCTGAGCGTCACCGGCCCGCCGCTGCCGGGATAGGCGCCCAGCGTCATCTCGGGAAAGCCGAACGTGGCATTGTCCGCCGCCACGCGCAGGTCGCACGCCAGCGCCAGCTCGGCGCCGCCGCCCAGGCACCAGCCGCCGACGGCGGCAATCACCGGCATGGGCAAGTCCCAGAGTTCTTCGGAAAGCGTGAGCAGAAGCTGGCTCTGGGCCGCCTTCTGCTCACGGGACAGCGTCTGGCGCTGCTTGAGATCGGTGCCGGCGGAAAAGGCGCGCCCGGCGCCGGTCAGGATGACCGTGCGCGCCTCGGGCATGGACGTGGCGCGGCCCACCGCGTCGCGCAGCGCCTGCACCAGTTCCGACGACAGCGCGTTGAGCGCCTCCGGCCGGTTCAGCGTGAGTACCAGCGATGCGCCGCGCATCTCTTCGATCAGAATGCTCACGAGCCTTGTCTCCTTTTCTAGTTTTGTGCCGCGCCGCCGGGGCGACCCGGCGCGGCATGGTCAGTCGCTCTTGATGTGCGTGTCGCGCACCACCTTGAGCCACAGGGCGGACTCCTTCTTTATCAGTTCGTCATACGCCGGCGCGGTGCTCGGCGCCGCTTCGGCACCCTGCGCGGCGAGCTTCTTGATCAGCTCGGGATCGGCCAGCGCCCGGTTGAGCGCCTTGTTCAGGACCGCGATCACGCTCGCCGGGGTCCCCGCGGGCGCGACCAGGCCGAACTTGCCCGACACGTCGAAGCCCGGATAGCCCGACTCCGCCACCGTCGGCAGCGCGGGAAACAGCGCCGTCCGCTTCGGACCGGTGATCGCCACGCCCCGCAGCGTGCCGGGCGTGACGAACGGCACCAGCGCCGCCACGTTCTCGAAGGTGGCCTGCACCTGGCCGGCCATCAGGTCGGTCAGCGACTGGCCGCCGCCCTTGTACGGGACATGCGTGATCGACGCCTTCGTGACCGACTTGAAGAGTTCCGCCGCCAGATGCGTGGCGCTGCCGTTGCCGGCCGAGCCATAGTTGATGGCTCCCGGCTTGGCGTTCGCCAGGTCGACGAACTCCTTGACGGTATGCACCGGCAGCTTCGGATTCACCGCCAGCATGTAGGAGACCGTGGCGATTTCGCCGATCGACACGAAGCTCTTGATGGGATCATAAGGCAGCGAGGGATACAGCCCGGCGGCCGAGGTGTGCGGCAGGGTATTGATGATCAGGATCGTGTAGCCGTCCGGCGTCGCCTGCGCGGCGTAGGTGGTGCCGATCGTGCCGCCGGCGCCGCCGCGGTTGTCGATGTAGACCTGCTGCTTCAGTTCCTCCGCCAGCTTGGGCGCGACGATGCGGGCCAGCACGTCGTTGCCGCCGCCGGGCGGATACGGCACGACCAGCCGCACCGGCCGGCTCGGAAAGGCATCGGCCGCCTGCGCCGCCGGCACCCCGATGGCGAGCGATAGCGCGCACAGGAGCGAGGCTCCCGCGTGCCGCGAGTGTGTGGTTCCGAATCTCATGTTGTCTCCGTTTTATTTATGGAATGCAAAAGCCCTGCTGGCAAGCCCGCGCCGGCTAGTGGATGGGTTCGAGGCTCTGGACCAGTTCGTCGTTGCCGCCGCGGGTGAAGGCGATGTGCTGCAGCCAGCGGGTGTTGTCGGTGGCGGGAAAATCGGTGCGCTGGTGCGCTCCGCGGCTTTCCGTCCGGCCCAGCGCCGCCTGCAGGACGGTGGTGCCGACTGCCGCCATGCGCCGCGCCTCGCGCAGCTCCACCGCGGCCTCGCGGCTGCCCGCGCGCATCCGGAAGATGTTCTCGTGCAGCGCGCCAAACGCGGCCAGGCCCGCGGTGAGGCCCGGTCCGTTGCGCCAGATGCCGGCCGCCTCCGAGAGAACCTTGCGCATGTCTTCCTTGGCCTGGCGCACGTCCTCGGCGCAAGCGCCGCCGTCGGCGTGCGCCAGGCGGGCGATGGCGCTGGCTTCGATGGCGGGCCAGTCGCGCGCCGTCGCGGGCAGCATGCCGCGCGCCGCGCCGCCGCCGGCGATGGCGCCGAAGACGAGCGTGTCGCTGCAGCCATTGCCGGCGATGCGGCTGGCGCCGTGCACGCCGCCCGCGGCTTCGCCGCCGACGTACAGGCCCGGCACGCCGGACCAGCAATCGCCGTCGACCGCCACGCCGCCCATCATGCTGTGGGCCGCGGGCGCGACGATGGGCGGGGTGGTGGCCGGGTCGACCCCCGCGGCGCGCAGCCTGCGGCAATGCGATACGTAGCTTTCGCGCTGCTGCTCGCTGAGCACGGTGGCGTCGAACGCCACGCCGCCCTCGGGAAACCCGCGCCCCTCGTCGATTTCGCGCTGGATGAACAAAGCCAGGCGCGCCTTCTCGATGCCGCGTTCGCCCAGCGGCGGGTTGTAGCCGAGCATGAAGCGCTCCCCGCGGTTGTTCAGCAGGTGCGCGCCGTCGCCAAGCATCGAGGTCGGCATTTCCATGCCCCGGCATTCCTGCGGCCAGACCGTCACGACCGGCTCGAACTGGACGAATTCCATGTCGATCAGGCGCGCGCCGGCATCGAGCGCCATGCCGAGGCCGTCCGCGCCCACGTCGACCGGATAGGTGCTGTCGGCGTAGAGGCGGCCGATCCCGCCCATCGCGATGACGACGGCGCGCGCATGCACCACGGTGATCTGGTCCGAATGCGGCTTCCACAGGACGGCGCCCACCACGTCGGCGCCATCGCGCAGCAGCTCGACCGCCTTTTGCCCCGCGATCTGGTGGATGCCGAGGGAGCGCGCCCGGTTCGCCATCACCTGCAGGATGGCGCCGCCCGTGCTCTCGGGCACGAACACCGACCTGGGATAGCGGTTCCCGCTCAGGTGGCGCTGCAATACCTGGCCGCCGCCGTTGGCGGAATCGGCGGCGTGGGCGAAGGGCACGCCCCAGGCGACGAGCTCGTGGAACGCATCGACCGATTTCTCCGCCAGCAGGCGCACCAGCCGCCGGTCGTTGAGAAAGTAGCCGCCCTTGAGCATGTCCTCATAGAACACGTCGGGGCTGTCCATCGGGTCCACGCTGCCGATCGGCGCATTGAAGCCGATGACGTAGGGGGACGCGCCCCGGGCACGGTAGGCCAACGTGACGTCCGCTCCCTGGGCCTGGGCCGCAAGGGCGGCGCGAAAGCCGGCCATGCCGCCTCCCAGGACCAGCACATCCGTCGATACCACCTCCACTTTCCACTGCATCCAGCCTCTCCTTGACATGCCCGCAACCAGGTTGGGGTATGGCAAAGATTCTGAATGCGCCACCGGGGAAGAGAAAGCGACGATTCCTTTCGGTTTGATGAGTAAAACGCACCAACCGGCGCCACCGCGCCGGCGCCGGCGCCGCGGCCCGCGCGCGGTGGCCGACGCGCTACGCCGCCCGGCGCGCGCCGGCGGCGGCCG